>NZ_JBRCHD010000015.1:0-149328 GCF_053489755.1 Rhodoflexus sp. | reverse complement strand
AAAAGCAGGTATGAACGATATTGTAGTAAAGCCTTTCGATAGCAACAGCCTCTATGCGCTCATCAAAACTTTTGTGGATTAGCCTTTGGCTGAGTTTTCTGTCCGCCAGCTTGTTTGCACAGCGCAACTACAGCCGCACATTTTCGCAGGATGGCAGGTTTTACCACTATTTATTCGAGCCATCAAACAAAGCGCCCGATCTGTGGAATTTTACCCTCAGTGTGGTACAGCATAGCAAAGCCACAGGCGAAGTCGAATCCAATAAAATTTACAGCAGCGATGCCTACATCAGCAGCGACGGGCGACGAATCTCCCATGTGCGCATCTATGCCGCCACTCCCTTAGACTATTCATGGGCCGTGTCTTACAATCATTTCTACGAAGCCGAATTTCAGTGGAGTACGGGCAAAATAGAGTATGCCTATAGTGGCAACCGCATGGAACGAGCATTTACACCTTACGATAAGTCATTGGAAATTACCCGATTTAACGTAGCTACAACAAGGCCCGAAGATGCTGTGCTAACGGCAGTGCAACAGTTTGTCATACGCTACGGCAAGTTGTTTCGCTACCCTGACGTACCAGCCCAAAGTTTGCCGCAAACCATTACCGGCAGGGTTGTATTCAGGGAAGAGGTGTACGACTACGAAATCCGCCGCGACTTTTTCAACTCTGGCGACGATAACCTCAGCATTCGCAAACAAGGCGGCGGATTGGTTTTCAATACGCTCATGCAAACAGAGCTATCCGCAGAAGAGTTGCAGGTAAAAATTCATTACGTACAGCAGCGCGGATTGGCCTGGTCAGTTTTTGCCAACGACTACCTGACCGCTCGTTTCGCACTGAAAGAAGGGCGCATCAACTGGGAAAAAATCGGCAATGATATGCCTGTCAATGCAGATCCGCCCCCCCCTGTAACCACCTTCGTAACAGGAACAGCCAACGACAAGCTACTGCAAATAGCAGTTGAGCACCTCATCAGGCAATACAGCGTTGCTTTTTCAAAAAATCCCTGATTTTTTAGTTGTCGGATATTATACCATTGTGAATGGCACGATGGGTTAATCGAGGCTGCCCAAAAAGGCTGAATGTAGCACGGACTTTAGTCTATAGTTATTTGATTATCAAGTGATTGAAAAATCACAGACTAAAGTCCGTGTTGCTTTTTGGACACCTTCATAGAGCAGAAAAAAAGAGGGCAGGGATGATTTAATGCTACCAACATGCAATCTCTACGGGATAAAAATTTACGTGGCAGATGACTCATTTCAGTATAAAGTTCTCTTTCTATAAGATCAACACGAAAAATTGATTTTTGAGATAGCTTTTGAAGACATCATTTAAAAAATACTATTCGAGCAATAAACAAATCATCGTTGCGTTGATTAGCAAAGTAATTTTAACTTTATTTAGAATCAGTTTTATATAGGAAAAATACAATTTAATATGTATAATATAACATATCAGCAATTTGTTTTAGCGCTCTCGCTGTTTTTTATTGTGCTTGGAGCTTCGGCGCAAACTAGCACATGGACGGGCGCATCGTCCACTGATTGGAATACGGCAGCCAACTGGACGGGCGGCGTGCCGACTGCAAGTTCAACGGTGATTATCAACGCCTGTACTACCTGCCCGGTGCTGCCATCCGGCACTACTAATATCGGTAGGCTCACGCTCAACGGGCGAATTGATACCAATGCCTCATCAGGAACTTTGGTGCTCAACACCAATCAGGGGGCAAACACGATTGGTGGAACGGGCATCTTAGGTACGGCAGGGCAGCCCGGTACGCTTACTACATTGGCAACCATTACCGCCCAACTCTCTACCAATACGGGTGCGGTGGTAAACATGGCGATTAGCAATTTCCGAACAGGGGGCGAAAGCCGTTTCAACGGCACCACTTTTAATGCGCCCGTTACTATAGAAGATTTTGGCGGCTTTGGCAATTGGCGCGGATTGCGGGTCAACAGCTGTACTTTTAACGGGACTGTTAATATGACCAACAGCATTAGCGTCTCAGGCGGTAACGGCAGCAACTTCGGGTTTTCAGGAAACACCTTCAACGCCGACGCTACCATCACCTGCAACTCTACCGTTACGGGAGTTTCTTTGGGCGATGCCAGCACATGGTTTCCCGCCGCCGCAACTCCGCGCGAGATTTTCAACGCCAATCTTACGTTGATTACAAGCCCCGCTACTGACAAGACTATCACTATAGATGGCGGCTCTACTACTACCACAGTGGCAGGCAATCTGACGGTAAATTGCAACGGAGGAGCCGGCGAAGTAGTAATTCATAATATTGATGTTGCAGGCACGTCCGCTTTCAACATGACCAATCTGACCAGCGGCAACGGCATTCGAGTCGCGCAGGATGCCGGGCGAACAGCTACTTTTCACGGCGACGTAAGTATCAGCAACACAGGAAGCACGATTAATGAGTTGTTCCGCTGCGCGCGCTTAGGCAGTGTAACTTTCAACGGCAATATTACCGTGAGCAGCACGGGCGGCACAAGCGGTGCGCGCCGTATCCACATAGGCGATGATGAAACGCAGGCAGGTACTATAGCCTTAGCCGCTAACCGCGCCATTACGGTAAATGCCAATGTGGGTACAATCAATATCCAGAAAACTACTCAGACTTCGGGCGTCAATACTCACACACACTCATTTACGATTGCCAATACTGCGGACATAAATATGATTAATGTTGTATTGTTTGGCAATGCGTTTTTTACTGCAACTAACCTGACAGGCGGCAACGGCATTCGAGTCGCGCAGGATGCCGGGCAAACAGCTACTTTTCATGGCGACGTAAGCATCAGCAATACTGGCAGCACGATTAACGAGTTGTTCCGCTGCGCGCGCTTAGGCAACGTAACTTTCAACGGCAATATTACCGTGAGCAGCACGGGCGGCGCAAGCGGTGCGCGCCGCATCCGCATAGGCGATGATGAAACGCAGGCAGGTACTATAGCATTAGCCGCTAACCGCACCATTACGGCTACAGGCGTACAGGTAGGCGAATTGCATATCAACAAAATCACACAAACTTCCGGCATCAATACGCACACGCATAACCTTTCTACGGCAGCGGCGGTGCAAATCTTTGTAAATCGCAACACCTTACATGGCAACCTGATTGCCGCAGGCGACCGCATGCAGTTCCGCCGCAATACCATCGGTTCGTCCTCGGCCAATGCGCACACTATTTCGCACATAGGTACTACTAACAGCAACCAAAACGGGGGCAATACCTTCAAAGGGGCGCTTACCATGACTTTAACCAGAACAATGGCAAGCGGCGCGCCCAGCGCTTGGTGGATTTGGGGCTGGAACGACGGCAACAACAACGGCGGCCCCGATGTTTTTGAAAACGACGTAACGGTCAATGTGAACGCCGACGGGGTTGCCAACAGCCTGAATAATGGAACGGCTAACGGCGGGTTGATAGCTTTTGCCGATAACACTACGGGCAACGCCTTTAATACGCTCGGCGGACAGACGATTTTTAATTTGAACAACAACGTCAGCGCCATTCATCTGGCGCGTAACGCCAACACGGAAGCAACTATTCACGGGAATTTTACGGCTATTGCCGCCGCTACTAATAATGGTAACTTAACATGGGATGCCACCACTCGGGGCGCATTACAAATAGCTTTTAACAGCGGCTCTGTGGTTACTTTTAAGAATGACGTGGTATTGAATAACCAATCTACTACCGACCTTTCGTGCTGCGGGCGCAACCAGTTTTCGCTGGCAGCCAGCGGAACAATCCATTTTGAGGGCAATGTAACTTTCAACGGTTCGGGCACTGCAGCCTATAATTTTGCCAATGCCACATCGGCTACGCCTTCAGCACGCGGTCTGTTGATTTTCAAGGCAGGGAACGCGCAAACCATTAGCGGCAACATCGCCAATTTGGATTTGGTAAGAGTCAAAATTGATAAATCGGCTAATGATGTAACGCTTGCCAACAATAGTTTCCGCATTTCCAACGAACTAATCCTAACCACCCGTAATTTGGTATTGGGCAACAACAACTTATTGCTGCATAGCGCGGCTGCTACGCCTGTAAACGCCACAATCACGGGCGGGAGCGCCAGCAGCTACGTAGTCGCCGTCGGTACGGGGCGTTTGTTCCGCCGCGTAGGCGCGACCAATGTAGTCTTCCCCGTTGGTACGGCTTCGGCTTATATGCCTTTCACTATTAACAATGCAGGCACAGCCGACCAGTTCGGGGTTCGCATGGCCGACTTGAGCGCTGCGCCGTACAGCATTAACAGCTACTTTGTCAATCATGGTTGGGATGTAATTGAAAACGCCGCAGGCGGCAGCAACAGTACCATCACGGCGCAGTGGAACGCAACCAACGAGCAAAGCTCCTTCAACCGCGCCCAATCGGCTTTTTACCGTTGGAGCGGAAGCCAGTTCAACTGCCTGCAACCCGAAGCGGCGGCTTCGGGCGGCGGGCCTTATACGCGCAGCGTAGCAACGCTAGGCGCAACCAATTCCTTAGGCGTATTCGCCGTAGCTACCGCCTTTGCCGATGCTGACGTATCGGCCACCAATATTGTTACTACCAGTTCGTGCGGAGGGATTAATCTGAACGCAAATGTCAATCCATTTACCGGACCGGGGCAATGGTCGCAAGTGAGCGGGCCGACGACCGTTACTTTTGCCAACACATCCTCGCCTACCTCTCTGGTTTCGGGCATGATTACAGGCACATACGTGCTTCGCTGGACTACCGCGCAGGGCTGCACCAACCGCACCAGCGATGTAACCATCCACTTTACCCAAACGTCGTTGGTGCCTGTGACCAATTGCGTTTGGACGGGCAATGCCAACAACGGAAGCTGGACTGACTGTTCCAACTGGTCGGGCAGCGTGCCCGGAGAGGTTACGCCGGGCGTGTTTAGCAACGTAACTATTCCGGGCGGGCTAACCACTATGTACCCTGTGCTTTCGGCAAACGTTACGGTCAATAATTTCACCATGACGGCGGGCGCAAGCATCAATTTAGCTAACTTTACCTTAGAAGCGCGCGGGGCAACCGCCATAGCTGGCAGCGCGATTACTGCTAATGGGGGCGTGTTCAATAAAGCAAGCGTTTCTGATGACAACTGGGATGGCGGCAATACGTTTAATGGTAGCCTGACCATTCGCCATAGTGGAGCGGGGGGAACGCTTACACTGGCGAGTACCTCAGGCAATACGTTTAACAGCACAGCTACCGTCGGTATTGCCAATCATACCTATACGTTTGATATAGCGCATGCGAGCGCCAATATTGTGCTGGGAACTAACGCAGTAACTTCTACTTTTATTGGCAACGCTGTCTTCAAAAGTCTTCGCAATGCCGATTTTCAGGCAGGCAACCTCAGTTTTACGACCAATATTCACTCTACCATCAGTTCTACGGATTTACAATCCGGCAAACGACTGGTAATGAACAACTACACTATCAATCGGGGCGGCACTTTTACCCTTACTTTTTACGGTCTGCATACGGTAAACAACACAATGACGCTAACCACGGGGCGCACCCTGTTGGCTGATAACAGCAACCTTTTGCTTAACAACAGCAACCCATCGGCGATTATAGGCGTTGCAGGACCTACGCATGATGAACGCGAAATTGCTCCGGGTGATATTAACAATCAAAGCGCATCGTTTGCAGGCACAGGTACGTTTAGCTGGCTGTGTGCGCCCAATGCGACGCCTTACGTATTCCCGACCGGATTTGGTGGATGGAATCCTAACAACACGCGCTGGGGGCGGATGTCGGCTTTCACCTTTGTACTGCAAGGCGGCACAGACATTATCACGGTTCAAAGTATTGGTAATATCACCCCTGCCGCTACTTATTCGCTTACAAACGCACGCACAGGGAGCATTAATAATGAGCATATCAATTTGCAATGGATTGTTACGTGCGCCAATGCGGCTTCAAACCTGCAATTTTCTGATATCACTCTTCCATGGAGGCAGTATGGACCGTTTGATAATTTCGAGCAGGCGAGTTTTACTCCGGCGCGTAACCGCAGCGGCATTGTTCGGTTTAATCACAGCTTGAACAAGTGGGAGTGTATCATGCCCGTTGGAACGCCTACTACCTTCACGGCTAACCAGTATCGCCATACGGCAACGGCTGTGCTTTCCAAAACCAGTCCTAACAATTTAGGCGTGTTTAGCGTAGGCTCTGTAACAAGCGATGTGAGCCTGACGGCTACGGCGCAAACTAACGATTGCCGCACAATAACGCTCAACGCTTCCAATATGATGAGCAGTCCTGCTACGGGTCAGTGGGTGTTCGTTAGCGGTCCTTCCACGCCTGTTATCTTGAACCCGACCAATCCTATTACCCAAGCGATTGGCGCAACCGTAGATGGCAGCTATGTGTTCGAGTGGCGTAGATTTAGCGCCGAGTGTGGCGGAACTTTGGCCGCGCCTATTCATGCCGCACAGGTAACAGTTGTCGCTACAGGTTCGGGCAACGCAATTGCAGGCGCTACCACCACATGGACAGGCAACATCAGCAGCGACTGGAACAACTGCGCCAACTGGACGAGCGGCGTGCCAGATGTGATTACTAATGTAACCATTCCAAGCCCGGCGCCTCACTGGCCTACCTTGCCTGGCAACGTTACCATTAACAGAATCGTTACTAATGCGGGCGCGCAAATCAACTTGCAAAACTTTACGCTTACCACCACTAACCGCTCAGACCCCGCTAACCCGGCCACCATAGATGTCGCTTTCAGGAATATTTTCCAGAACACAACAATTATTTCTACCAGCGCGGTGGCTAATTTTCATTTAGAAACCAATAACGCCGCCCGCATTGTCGGTCCGTTGTCGCAGTTCAGAAGTTCAACTTTTACAGGCGACATTAACTTAGTAATGACCGATAATCACACCAACGTAGTGCAAAACGGAGGCAACACCTTCAACGAACGCGCGCGTATTAGCAATATTAGCCGAGGAGAGTGGCGCTGGGGAGTAGCCTTTGAAGGGGGAAAAGATGTATTTACCAAAGATACTTGGATAAAAGTTAAAGACGACTTTTCGGGGGCGCGTCAGAATTTGCTCAATACTTACTGGAATGGTTACAACACAAGTTTTAGCCCAGTATGGACGGGCGGAACGCTGCCCGACCCTGTGGACTATATCGGTTTGCCTTATTATGTTCCCAACAGCGGGCAGCCTTATACAGGAACAAAAGTTGGTTTTCCCGATTATCCGCGCAATGACGCGTTGCCTACCAATGACCCTGACCCGGCGGTCAATGCGGCTAACTTTGCCTCTAACGAGTCAGCAACGAGCGCCAATCTGGCCGATGAAATCCAAAGTGAGGAGAATATTGCCCAAGCCACGCAAAATGCGCGCAGCGCGGCCAATCGTGCGTTCGCCGCTATTGGTATGCTGACAAGCGAAATCAATACTATTGGAAATATTTTTTCCAACTCTCCTGTACCCGCCGCTGCAACGCCTTGCAGTAACGCCGCGGCTATTACGGCGGCGCAAAACGCGTTGAACACCGCTATTGCCGATGCGACGGCTTTTAGAGACGGAGCATTGCAAACGGCGGCCAACAATGCCAACGCCGCAGCTAATGATACCAACTTAGCTACCAGTACGCCGGGACAAGACCATGCCGCAGCTAACGCAGCCAATTCGGCAGCCAATACTGCCCAAACACATCGCGCCAATATGTGGACGGCGCTTACCAACTATCTGGCTGCTGTGAATACTTGCATTACCAATTATAATAGCGCTGTAAACGCAAGCAACAACGCAAAGTTGGCCACCGGTTATATCAACATGGCTTACAATACGACCGATAACGAATTTCAACAAAACACCTATGTTATTGCAGAAAATAACGGACGTATTCATTTTGCTTTTGAACCAGGTTCTTCTGTGCGTTTTGGCGGCGCTACGGTCAATCCATCATTAGTTACTGAATTGCGCAGCAATAGTTCCGGAGGTTTTTGGGGCGCAATCAATGTCGCACGGCGAGGTACGGCAATATTCAATACACGCGCGCTTGTAAGGCAGGCAGGCAACCAGAACGACGAAAACGCCGCTATAAGAATTTACCGGGAAAATAATGCGCCCGGCGCTGTTTCTTTCAATTCAGACCTAACCATTAGCCAGCCGGGCGAGGGATTGGTATTCTTCGGAGAAGCAAACAACGGCGTGCCGGGAGGCATTGTGCTAAACGGCGACCTAATATTAGATAATAACCTCACCGATGCGACAGTAGATAACATCCATCAAGGCGGATTGTTTTTCAATCATTTCACCAAAAACAGCCCTTCGGATTTTACCATTATTTCCGACAACAAGGGCAGGCTGCAAATGGAAATGACCAACGTTTTCAATGGCAACGCGCTATTGGAAAACCGCAGCGTAGATTTAGGTCAAAGAATCGGCTATGACAATGTCGCTTCCGTGCAAACCTTTAACGGCAACCTGACGCTGCGCAACGCTGCGGTTTCTTCCATACAGGTTTCAGGGCGAGGTCAAGTGAATTTCAATGGCAATCTGATGGTTGAAAACACATTAGACTTTTTATCGGTTACTAACGACCCTAACCGCTGTGGCGTTTGCATCGGTCAGCATTGGGACGCAGCCGCAGCCGGCGTTTCTACATTAGCCAACGGTAAGCAAATTACCGTCGGGCCGGCAGGGTACGCATCAGGAACTTTGCTTTTGCAACGCTTTACACAATTAGGCGTAGGAACGCCGCAAACAATCGCCCTATCGGCGCCACAGAGCGAAATCAACGTGTTCGGCAGTACTTTCCAAAGCAGCGTAACGCTGGAAGCGCCTGAACTGCGCGTTCGCAATTCCATCTTTCAGCCTACCGCCCCCGATGGCAGCGCCTTTACACATTTGATAGCGTTGAACAGAGGCGAAAACACCGGCGGCAACACGTTTCACGAACCTACCACCTTTGAACTGCGCGGCGTGCGTTCAGCTACGCTCAACCCGCTTTGGGTAGTAGGTGAGAACGACAAAGATGACTTTTTAGATGAAGTTACTTTTAAAAATGTAGGCGTAGCAAGTCATTTTCACATTGCTAACCGCAACGCCGGACACTCGTTTGCGCGAAAAGTTACCTTCATCAACGGCACAACTTCGGCTATTTCAACTGATGTGAGCGGCGAACGCAATCGCATGCGCATCGCCCAAGAAGAAGGCGCAACGGTTACTTTTCATGGAGACGTAGTGGTGGAAAATCGCCAAAGCACAGAAGGAGACATTGCTTTTGCCCGATTAGGCGACATTGTCATCCATGGCAATCTGTCATTGAGCAATATCAACGGCAGTCTGCTCTTCGGTGCAGGCAACCGCAATAACCCTACCGATGTAACCGACAACGGACAGACAACGCTCAACGGAACGCTTACCTTACAAAGTGGTTGGCAAAAAGGCACGCTTATACTGCGCGGCTTTACGGCTAACCATACCGCGCCCATTACCTTAGAGTTGCCCTCTACGCCGGACAATACGCTGGTCATTGGTAAAAACGGTGGCGGGCGTAGCCTTTTCAAAGCGACAGCCTTTACCGCCAAAGCTCGCGTATTGCTTCTCAACGGCGCTACTTACGAAGGCAGCGACCTGTTGTTTGAGAAAACAGGCGCAGGCGCTAATGAAAGCCTCGGCGACAACGATTTTCGCGGCGTTGCCCGATTTGTCAATCATTCGGCAAGCGATTTTGTTATGGCGCGCAACGAGCGCGATTTATTTGGCAATAATGTAACTTTTGAAGAAGTTGGAACAGGGCGCATCAACCCTGCGTTTCGCGGCATCAACGAGTTCAAAGGTCATATTACCGTTATTAGCCCCAACGACCGCAATTTTGAGTTTTCTCGCAATATCAACGCCGCTAATCCGGCGACGGGTATGGTGCAAATCGCTGGCGCCGGCACGCAAAACTTGATTAATACAATTGCCAATGCCGCCCGTGAAATTTCCTTCCGCGGCTTGGAGATGAATCAACTGACAGCCTCTTCATTGCTCATTCCCAATCGCAATTTTACCATCCGCTCTACCGCTGTTTTTAGGCGTGGCAAAGTGCGCCTGAATAATCACGTTTTAACTATTCTGAGCCACACCAATCCTGCCAGCGTAGCTATTATCGGCGCAGATTTGGATGACAGCTATGTGCAAACCAACGGCACAGGCACGGTGCGCCGCACGGTAGAGGCTAACGGCGCATCTTCGGTTACCGTTATTTTTCCGGTGGGTAATACGACAAGCTATTTGGCGCTTGGCTTGCGGCAAAGCGGCGCGGCGGCTGTTACCGATGTTTACAATGTTCGCGTGCGCGACGGCGTACATCTGAGCTATGACGCAGCTAATAATCCTACCGGCGCGGCTATCAATCGTATGTTTGTGAACGGCGCGTGGATAGTAACTGAAAACACCAACGGCGGCACCAATGCGCAAGCGTTTTTATACTGGAAACCCGATGATGAGTTGCCCAATTTTAATCGCACGCAGAGCGCAATTGTCCGATACAACCGCGTTACTAACAAATGGCGTTGTACGCAGCCCGCAGGCAATATCAACGGTTCTACGCCCACGCCGCTATTCTGGCGCATTTCAGGCGGCACAGCTACCGAGATTAACGATGTAGGCGTGTTTTCTGTAACCTCTTTGGTAGCGCAGGCTACCACGCCGATTACCACTTGCGGCACTGGCTCGGTAACGCTCAACGCCGTGCCTTTCTCTGACCCTGCCGCAAACGCTTATTCGCCTTTTGAAGGTGAATGGACGTTTGTGTCGGCTTCCGATGGAAGTTCAATTACTATTCCGCCAAGTGAGAAAAATAAGTGGAATGCCACTATTCCAGGTCTGCAATCGGGCGTAACCTATCAGTTCCGTTGGTCTAACACAGGTTTAGAGGGAGAGTGTAATCCGGGACCAAACGTTGTTGTTACCGTCATTGTGGACCCCAGCAACCCGATTCCAGGCGTGGTGGTACGCTGGACAGGCAACGCCGGCGACAACGACTGGTTCAATTGCCGCAACTGGGACAGGTTCTTCATACCTAACCATACGCACGATGTTGAAATTCGCAATGTAAGTGTGGCTATCCCTGCGCCAGGATTGTCGCTAACCGACCCCAATGGTTTGCCTAACTATACCACAAACGGGTCTAATACTTACCCCATTATTACAAACGGAACGGCATTCTGTCGCAACCTGATTATTTTTGCAGGGGCTTCGGTCAGCATCACGACAAATGGGGAGTTGAACGTTCAACAAAATCTGACCAATAATCAAACGTTTGCCATCCAGTCGGGTGGGAAAGCTATTATCGGCTTGGACTTAAATAATGCCCACACCTTTACCAACAGCGGAGAGGCGCGCATCGGGCGCAGTTTGTCGCACAATCATACGGCGCCTCTGACACACACTACGGGTGATATTATTTTTCAAGGAGCTACCAACGGAACAATAGGCGGTTCTCAACCGATACAGCTGAATCGGGTTTTTGTAGAAAAAGTTGGCGGTCTGGCTTCCACTTTGACGCTGACCCAACCCTTGACGATTCACACCCGTCTGCAACTCACGAGCGGTAGAATGGTCAGCAGCAACGCCGCGATGCTCTTGCTTCCTGTCAATACGGTTTGCAACGATGGCAACCCACAAAGTTTTGTGCAAGGCCCTGTTCGCCGCTGGGTAGATGGCAATGTGCCTTTTGTATTCCCTACAGGGCGAGGCAATCGGTGGGCGCGCATTTCCGTTACCGATTTGGCAGGCGCTTCGGCAGGCGACTACTTTACAGCCCAGTATTTTACCAACAACCCATATCCAAATGGGTCAGCCAATATGTGTAACCCGGGCCCGAATTCTCTTTCGCCTAAGTTAGACCATGTCAGCTTTGCCGAACACTGGCTTTTAGACCGCAATCCGGGTGGAACAGCGCAAGCCAAAGTAGCGCTTTACTGGGAAAACCCCGCTCCTAACGCCAGCGCAATCTTGTTGTTTTCTAATTTGTATGCGGCTCGCTACAACGGCTCTTGTTGGGAAAATCGCGGCGGCAATTTGTTTGGTTCGCTTGCCGCAGGACGCGTAGAAACCCCCGCCCGCCAGAGCGTATTTAGTCCATGGACGCTTTCGTCAGACTTAGATATGTCCTTACAGCCTTTACCGGTTGAACTGGTTTCCCTTAAAGCTGAATTAACACCTGACAATCAAGGGCTTATTACGTGGGCTACCGCATGGGAGAAAAACGCCGCCTACTATGAAGTGCAACGCTCTGCCAACGGCAAAGACTTTGAACCCTTAGGGCAAGTGCAAGCCAAAGGCAACAGCAACGGCAAACAGCACTATCAGTTTACAGATATTCGCCCGATGAGAGGAGTGAATTACTACCGCCTGCGTCAGGTAGATGCCGATGGAACTTTCACTTTCAGTCCTATGGTAGATTTGGTTGTAGAACATGATAAAAGACAGTGGCTGGAAGTATATCCTAACCCGACCAAAGGCAGCAATTTGAAGGTGCAATTACTCGCCGATCAGCCGCATAGCACTACTTTGCGTATCTATGATATACTTGGCAGGTTGGTATGTCAGCAATCTGTTCAGGTAGTCAAAGGCAGCAATCAGTGGACGATAGAAACTGTAAAAGATTTTGCCAAAGGAGTATATCTGCTACAGGTAGGCGAAAGCCAACAAACTGTAAAATTTGTTGTGGATTAATTGTTGGTTGAGGCGTACCCTATTTTTTGGGCCAAAAAGCAGTGAAATTAATGCCATCATGAAATGGCATGATGGGTCAATCGAGGCTGCCCAAAAAGGCTGAATGTAGCACGGACTTTAGTCTGTAGTTATTTGATTATCAAGTGATTAACAAATCACAGAATAAAGTCCGTGTTGCTTTTTGGACACCTTCATAGAGCAGAAAAAAAGAGGGCAGGGATGATTTAATGCTACCAACATGCAATCTCTACGTGATACAATCTACGTGGCAGATGACTCATTTCAGTATAAACTACTCTCAATATACCCGCTTTGTCAAACAATCAGAAAATCCCTAACTTTCGCCTAAGCCTTTTTAGCTAATAACAGGCGAAAGAAAATGAAAAAAGACACTACTGACTCATCTAAAAACTTCACACGGCGCGATTTTATTAAAGGAGCAGGGGCTTCGCTGGCGTTGTTTACCATTGTGCCGCGCCACGTACTGGGCGGCGTAGGCTACGTCGCGCCGAGCGATAAACTCAACATTGCAGGCGTTGGCGCAGGCGGTAGAGGACGCGATATTCTCAGAGAGGCCTACAACAAAGGCGCAGAAAACATCGTCGCCCTTTGCGATGTGGACGACCTCCGCGCCGCTGATACCTACAAAGACTACCCGAATGCCAAGCGCTACCGCGATTTCCGAAAAATGCTCGCCGAGCAAAAAGACATTGACGCGGTGATGATTGCCACACCAGATCATACGCACGCCGTTATTGCGATGGCTGCCATGCAAATGGGCAAGCATGTGTACGTAGAAAAACCGCTGACGCACAACATCCGCGAGGCGCGAATGCTGACCGAAGCTGCCCGCCGCTACAAAGTAGCCACGCAAATGGGTAATCAGGGCAATTCCAGCGAAGACATCCGCAAAATTACTGAGTGGATTCAGGCAGGAGTCATTGGCGAGGTGCGAAGCGTACAGGCATGGACAAACCGCCCAATTTGGCCGCAGGGCAAACCCGTTCCCAAAGGCGGCGCAAAAATTCCTGCCACTTTGGACTGGGACTTATGGCTCGGCCCGGCAGCTATGCGCCCTTACAGCGCCGAATACCTGCCTTTCAAATGGCGCGGCTGGTGGGACTTCGGCACGGGTGCGCTTGGCGATATGGCCTGCCACATCATAGACCCTGTGTTTATGGCGCTCAAACTTGGCTATCCTACCAGCGTAGAAGCCAGTGTAAGCAGCGTTTTCATAGACGATTTCAAACTTGGCGAATTTCCCGAAAGCTGCCCGCCCTCATCTATCATCCATCTGGAATTTCCGGCGCGGGAAGGCATGCCGCCTGTGAGCCTGCATTGGTACGACGGCGGACTGATGCCGCAGCGACCCACCGAATTACAAGACAACGAACCGATGGGCGACTGGGGCGGCGGAGTTATCTTTGAAGGCACACGCGGCAAAATCATGTGTGGAACTTATGCCCGCAACCCGACCCTGCTACCAACTTCGGCGATGAATTTTTTCAAACAGCCCGAACCGACGATTGCCCGCGTAGAAGGCGACCACGCCACAAGCTGGGTAGCGGCATGCAAAGCCGGCAGCTTGGAGGCAGCCAATCAATTAGCAAGCTCCAACTTTGACTACGCCGGCCCACTAACCGAAACGGTTTTGATAGGTAATCTGGCATTGCGCAGCCTGAACATAAAGGAAATCGTCAAAAATGCAGACGGCAGAGAATCTACCGTTTATACAGGCAAGAAAAAACTGCTTTGGGACGGTGTCAATATGCGCATCACCAACTATGAACCGGCCAACCAGTTCGTCGGGCGCGAGTACCGCAGCGGCTGGGAAATCAAAGGTTGATATTTTGATTAATCCCGGTCTGACCGGGGTATCGCACATCCACAGCCATGCCCAAAGTCGTTCATAATACCGTGATTGCCATTTTAGCTGCCGGCGCATCCTCGCGCATGGGTAGCCACAAAGCCTTGCTGGACTGGCACGGTCAGCCATTGGTTGCGCACGTAGCCAAAATTGCACGCGCAGCAGCGAGCGCAGCAGATGTGGCAGTCATCACCGGATCGCAATACAAAGAAGTGCAGCAGGCAGTAGCAGAACTTCCCGTTCAAACCGTTTACAGCCCGCACTGGGCGTCCGGAATGGCACATTCGGTAGCTGCCGCCGCCAAGTGGGCAGGCAAGCAACAAGCCGAAGGGCTGCTCGTCATGGTGTGCGACCAGCCCTTTGTCAGTGTGGAGTTGCTGCAACACATCCTGCGGACAGCCGCATCAGGTACAGCCCCAATTATTGCCTCTGTGTATGCCAATGGCACAAAAGGGATGCCTGCATGGTTCGATGAAAGCCTATTCGATTACCTGTACCGCCTCAAAGGCGATATTGGCGCTCGTAAAATTATCGGGCAGTTTGCCGATATGCTGGCTACTGTAGATTTCCCGCAAGGGGAAATAGACTTGGATACACCTGAGCAGTACCGAGGGCTGATCGGTGGATAAGTAAGGTTATCCCTTCGCCGAGCGGTTGCTGTAAAAGTGGATAATGAATACGATGATGGTGCGTAGTAAGTACAGAACCAGCAATATATCTATGAATGAGACAGGCATTAGGTTATAGTAGTATTCGGCATACAGCTCGCCCTGTGGGTTGAAAGAAAGCCCGTGCGACAAAATTTTGATAGTAAGCCATACACTAATCACATAAATTCCTAATTTCAATTCTTTTCTCATAAAAATACGGTTTCTGTAGGTCATAAACGATAATAAGTACCCTTATACTTGATTGAATGCAATTTAATCCATTATTTTGGGCAAAAACTAAATTAAACAGAAAACCATAGGACACCATTATGAACAGATTCAATGAAATTAAACAACTGGTAGACAGCATCGAAGCTGATTTTGCTAAATTTTACGAGCAAAATAACCAGGCAGCAGGTACACGTGTGCGCAAAGCAATGCTCGACCTGAAGAATCTGGCGCAAAGCATCCGTCAGAACGTACAAGAAATCAAGAAAGAGAAAGAGAAAGAGGCTAAAGCTAAGTAGACACTCTCGGTTTTTTGGCTCCCGTAAATTCGATCTACTTAAGAGCCGAAGCATAGAAAACTGTTTCGGCTTTTTATTTGAATACATATTGGTAGCATTGAAATCATCTCTGCCCTTTTTTGCTCCGTAGGGCTGCATAGGCAGTTGGTGAAACTCTTAATCGAGCAATGGAAGAAGAGGGCAATTATCATACTGCCGATATTGAACCCCTCTGGGGCGATTGACCCATCATGCAATTCATAATGGTATTATTTGCAAAAATGCAAATTAGTCCCTAACTTATTAGACCTAACGTATTGAAACGATGATCAACATTACAAACTTCTCTAAAGCACGTCGTTACCTGAATATCAATCTTATTGCACAAGAGGCAGGAATAGACGTACAGGAACTCTTCGAAAAACTTGCTGCAGAAGAAGAACTACAGCCTGTAGATGCCTCGCGGCTGGTAGATACGCTCAGCAAAGCGGGCATTCAGTTGCGCACGTGGGAGCATGCTACTGACTTTGTGCATACCAATCGGTCTGCGTGGGTAGATAACCTGCTGGCTATTCCCTTGCAAATCCATCCGGAGGCAACTTTGCAGCGCGATTTTTTCTACCGCGAATAACAGACAGTAGCTATGAGAAAAGTATTTGTGGATACGCATGTCTTACTGTTTGCTACCCAAAGCGACTCGCCACTTTTTCAGACAGCACAAAACCGCCTGCGAGAGGCTGCCGAAACGTCTGAACTGTACACCAGTGGTCAGGTGATGCGCGCCTATGCGCATACATTTGTACGTGAAGCAGTACAAAACGGATACCCGATGCCCGACGCGGTTCATGCAGTACTGAAAAACGTAAATACTTTCCGCAGCCACATCCGACTATTGCCCGACGATGAAACCGCGCTTAACACATGGGAGTATCTGTTGCCATCGCTTGCCAGCACCTCCGAAGTACTGGATGCTGCGCGAGTAGCCACGATGAAAGCCGCCGGCATTAACTATTTACTTACTTACAAGGCAGAAGCCTACAATCGTTTTGACAACCTGATTACCGTTTGGTCGCTGGTATAAAGTGAAAAACCCCTTTCCATAGGGAAAAGGGTAATTTTCTTTAAAAAATACCTGGTTTGTTATTGTATGCTGTAGAGCTGATTCACAGTTTGCTCACCGTGCGAGATGCTGAGCGTGTACTCACCTCTCTTTAATCCTGATACGTTGAATCGGCGTGCATAGTTTTGATTTGATTCAATTATTTCACTGTAAAGTACAGCCCCATTGCGGTCGGTGATCTTGATATAGACCGGTTCTTCGGCGTTGGCGAAGACAGCTTTCACAAATCCGTCCTTTACTTGGGGTGAAACGTAGGCTATAAATGCCGCCTTATTTAGTACTGCGCCGCCTACTGCAAATTTATTGCTCGCGCGGAAGTCGCCCGCCGTAATATCTACTGTGTAGATACCTTTGCCAAATGCGGACAGGTCGTAGTTGCGTTTCAGTTCGGTTAAGTTGCGCAAAGTTTCTCTGTAGATAACACTGCCTTTGCTATCTGAAATGCGCACGTAAACTTCGCTTCCGGCACTATTTTCAAAAGCCAAACGGATTTTCATTTGTCCCTGGAGGGCATACATGCCATACGCAAACTTTTCAGCGGCAACAACCTTGTTGGTATTCAAAGGAACATCCGAAGAATTTGCCTTTGCAAAAGTGCTTACCAATATGAGTACGGCTACGACAGCTGGAAGAAACAGACGATGATTGATAGATCTCATGGTATGCTGAGTGTTTAAGTTTTTATACAAATTTTGATTGACACTCAACTAATACTACAAAAATGTGCCACATCTTATAGTATGCTGACAATCAATTGTTTAATAAAAGTTTATCGTAGCAATAGTTTCAAGAAATGTCCGAAATCGCACATAGTTCGTATGCAGATCGGACATAAAAAAGCCGCCGACCAATAGTCAGCGGCTTTTTGCTCTTACTAAGGTAAATGTGAAAATGAAGACAAATCAAAGGTAAGCATTTTAAAAATGCGAGCCAATTTTAAGGGCTTTTTTGTTGAAAATGTACTTTTTAAGCTAATATAGATCAAAAAAATACCCTTAAATACGAATTTCATGTGCGTAATATGCTGCAACGGCTTTTTTATAACCCTGTACAACGCTGTTGGATTTCAAATAGGTTGATATAAATAGGCAGGGAAGCGCCAAATTTGCAAGTAACTTCTAATTTCGCACACAATGCTTCACATCAATTCGGTAAGCAAATCTTTTGGAAAGTTGCAAGCAGTCAAGGAACTGAGCCTGCACCTCGACAAAAGTTCATTTACTGCCTTGCTCGGGCCGAATGGCGCAGGTAAAACTACGCTGGTAGAGATGATCGAAGGCTTGCAGCAACCCGACAGCGGCACTATTACGATTGCAGGACTGAATTGGCAGCAACACGCCGCCGAACTGCGAGGCATAATCGGCTTGAGTTTGCAGGAGACCCGCTTTATTGACAAGCTGACCGTTGCCGAAACACTTCGCCTGTTTGCCTCTTTCTACGGAATCGGTGCAACACGCACCGCAGAGGTGATGGAGATGGTGCGGCTTACCGAAAAAAAGAATGCTTACACGGTCAATTTATCGGGAGGGCAGCGGCAGCGCTTGGCGCTGGGTATCAGTCTGTTGCACACTCCGCAACTGCTCATTCTGGACGAACCGACAACAGGGCTTGACCCCAACGCCCGCCGCGAACTGTGGGAGATGCTCGAAGCGCTGAAAAAGCAAGAAGGCATGACACTGCTGCTTACTACTCACTACATGGAGGAGGCCGAATACCTCTGCGAACGCATCGTTATTATGGATAAGGGGCAGATACTGGCAGATGGCTCGCTACCCGAACTGCTCAGCCAATTTGATGCAGGTGAGCGCATAGAACTCGAACTGCTTACCCACGAGCGAACAGCGACTTTCTGGCAGCCAATTTTTCAGGCAATAGGCGGTTTGCGCAGCCTACAGATAATAACTACAGAAGAAGGCGTACAGGTACAAATGGAGGTAGAGCGGATTGCTACCTTTCTGCCGCCCCTGATGCAGCAGTTAGAAAAGCTGCCTGTCCGTTTGAACCACCTCAACTCGCGCCGCAAAACGCTCGACGACCTTTTTACGACCATGACCGGGCGGCGACTGTCCGACTAATCGGCAGATTTATTGAAAAATCTATCAATCACTTGTTGCAGTTCGGCCGGATCAAAAGGTTTTTCAAAGTAGGCATAAGCACCCAACTCGAGGCATTTCTTTTCTGCCGCTGCCTGACTGTAGCTGGATAGCATAATTACAGGCGTATTGCCATAGATGCCGCTGCTGTGCAGATTGATCATAAACTCAATGCCGCTGATGTAAGGCATATTAATATCGCAGATGATCATTTGTGGGGTATTGCCTTCGTCTAACCACGCAGTAGCACTGATAACATCGGCAAATGATTTGACTGTAAATTTTCCTGTCAGGATACGCTCCAACAGAAAGCGGATTGCATGATCATCATCTATAATGAGTATGATTGGATTATCCATTATATGTTGTTTGGGTACTTAAAGATAGACATATAACTGGCTGGTCTTAAATAAACTCGACAGATAAATCTCAAACAGCAGGTACAGGAGCGATTTTGAAGCCTGCTTTTTGAACAGCTGCTATAATTTTATCAGGCGAATCGGTTGCTGCCTGTACGGTTAAAATCTTTTTGGGGTCGTTTGTATTTACTGACCAGCTCTCTATTTCTTCGACAGCAGACAGAAAGGGAGTAACTTTGGCAATGCAGCCACCGCAGTTGATAGTAGTTGCAAATGAGAATACGTTGGACATAGTTAAGCAGATATAGGTGTAAACAAAATTAGGTCGAATTATCTACATGCAACACAACTACTTAGTTATGCCTCCTCGTCCGAAGATTCGGCGAAGTTAATTTTCCAGACAATTCCACAGGTTTTGGACTGTGTATCTGCTTGCATTTGCTGCAAAGGCGGAACGTAGGCCTGCACTTCGGTATTTTCCGTTTCGGCAGCCGATGTTTCGTTTTTTTTATTTTCTTCTTCTTCCATAAACTACGGTACTATTTGCCAAACAATTTTTCTGCTAAAAGCATTTCGCCGATACAAGGTATAATTTTCTGATATTTTCAAAAACGCTGCGGATTTAACATTTTTACGCTTCGTATTTAAATGATAATCACATGTTACAGATGAAAAAACTACTCTCTGCGGTGGTTTGTGCGGTTGCGTTGGCCGGCGTGGTACAGGCGCAGACTGTCTTCCGCGCCGATACAGTACAGGCCGGCAGGTTTGACAACGGCAAAATGTGGACTTTTGACGCACCGCCCAAAGAGTTCTGGAAACAAACTTATGGCTTTGAAGCAACCGATCAGTGGCTGGAAAATGTGCGCCTCAGTTCGCTGCGTTTTGCCTCCTGGTGTTCGGCTTCTTTTGTGTCTGCCAACGGGCTGGTGATGACTAACCACCACTGTAGCCGCGACGTAGCCACCAAAGTACAGCGAGCCAATGAAAACTTTAATGAAAATGGCTTTTATGCTGCCAAACTGACCGACGAGCGCCGCGTTGCCGACCTCTACGTTGACCAGTTGGTAAGGCTGGAAGACATTACTACCCGCGTACAGCAGGCAATGGACAAAGGCAAAGACGACAGAGAGCAAATCCAACTGCGCGATGCCGAACTGGCTGCCATCCGCAAGGAATACGCCGAAAAAGATGGCTGGAAAGGGCTTGAACTGCAAACCATCACCTTTTACAACGGCGGGCGCTATTCGCTCTACGGCTTCAAGCGCTACAAAGACGTGCGCCTCGTGATGATGCCTGAGCTCCAACTCGGCTACTACGGCGGCGACTATGACAACTTCACCTATCCGCGCTACTGTCTGGATTTTACTTTCTGGCGCGTGTACGACGACAACGGACAGCCGCTCCAAACCCGCAACTTCTTCAAATTCAACCCGACGGGCGCAAAAGAAGGCGAGGTAACTTTTGTGATTGGCAACCCGGGACGCACCAGCCGCCAGTTTACCGTAGCCGATCTGGAATTCATGCGCGATATTCAGATCCCTGCTCAGGTATTGGGGCTGCGCAACCAGTCTGCAGCCCTGAAAAAAGTATATGATCGCACCAAGAGCGACAGCATCCTCAACATGATTTTCAGCATGGAAAATACCATCAAAGCCCGTTCGGGCGCACTGAAGGCTTTGCAAGATCCGTATATCATTGCGCGCCGTGCTGCTTTTGAGAATCAGTTCAAAGCTGCTGCCGTTGCCAAAAACAAGGAAGCTGCCGATATTTGGGAGGCAATTGCCAACTACCGCAAAGAATATAGCGAGGTAGCGCCTGTCCTGCTGGCCGCTCAGGCTGCTTCTACTGCCTTCCAAGGTGCGCAAATGGTATTCATGCTGGCTCAGCCTGTATCTGCCGACGAAAATACGCAGCGCAGAATGCGCACCATGCTCGAAGGCATGACCAAACCAACTGAAACTGAACTGGAAGCCGATCTGTTCCGCGCCGATGTAGTGGAGTTGCTGGCGATTCTGGGCGAAAACGACATGACAGTCAAGCAACTGCTCAAAGGCCAAACCCCTGAACAATTTGCAGCAGAGGCCATGAAAACTACTAAAATTTACGATGCTGCCTTCTGCAAAGAATTGGTAGAAAAAGGCATGACAGCCATCAACGATTCGCAAGATCCTGTGGTGCGTATGGCTGCTCTGCTCATGCCGCGCGTACTGGATGCCAACCAGAAAATACCGGCACTGAACACGGCGCTGAACGCACAGCGCAGCAAATTGGCACGTTTGCTCTACGACTTGTACGGCACAGCCATTCCACCAGATGCAACCTTCTCGCTCCGCATTTCCGATGGTGTGATCAAAGGTTATAACTACAACGGCACCAAAGCCCCTGCAATAACCAACTTCTACGGCTTGTTTGAGTTGAATACTTCTTTTG
Organism: Rhodoflexus sp.; assembly: GCF_053489755.1. Lineage (NCBI taxonomy): Bacteria > Pseudomonadati > Bacteroidota > Cytophagia > Cytophagales > Thermoflexibacteraceae > Rhodoflexus > Rhodoflexus sp. The sequence continues at coordinate 127,568 of NZ_JBRCHD010000015.1, read as the reverse complement.
GGCAGAACTCAGACTGGAAACTGCCGAAGCGTTGGATGGAAGCTAAACGCACTCCTGAGTTTTTGGCCGCTCCGCTGAACTTTGTGAGTACCAACGACATCATCGGTGGCAACTCCGGCAGCCCGATGATCAACCGCAACGGCGAAGCCATCGGTCTGATCTTCGATGGCAATATCGAAAGCCTCGAAGGCGACTATATCTACCGTTCGGACTACAACCGCGCCGTTTCTGTACATGCAGGCGGCATCATGGCTGCCCTGAAGAATGTTTACAAGGCAAAACGCTTGGTAACCGAACTGGAAACAGGTAAGTAAGCGAAAGAATGTTGATATCCTATATGAGTCATCCCAAAATTTGGGGTGACTCATGTTAATTTGCAGCTATGCGTAAGCTGTTGCTATACAGATACCTTTTTGCAGGCATAGTCATTGCCTATATGGTCGCCTACACCCCGTATAGCTACGACGACGCGGATGCCGGCTTTATACAGGCATTGGCTTGGCGCATCTCAAACGGCGAAGTACCCCATCGGGATTTTATTTACATCATGCCTGCACTTTCACCACTGTTGCAGGTCTTTGTTTTCCTGATTATTCCCGAAAACTATCAAATACTTACCGGGAAGCTACTGTGCTACCTGTTGTTTGCTGCATCCGCATTATTGGGTGCGTTGAGTATCGATCAGCTATCTCCCAAGCGGCTGATAGATCCCTTCCTGCTGGCAACTATAGGTTTTGTCTATTCGGTTGCCTGCTTTTCGCCTAAGCCCTGGTATACGGTAGATGCTGTCTTTTTTTCAGCGGCAGGTTGCTATCTGCTGATCGTTTCTTCTTTCACCTATGCGCCTATTGGTTTGCTGCTACTTGTTTGTGCGGCATTGTGCAAGCAGCCATTCTATCTAATGCCTTTGGCGGGCATTGTTCTGGTAGCCTTCAGGTATCAAAATCTGTTTCGGATCGTGTTTGCGCTGTGCCTGACAGTGCTTTATATCGGTATTTTTCTGTGGATTTTACACCAAAACGAGGCGTTTGAAGATTTGTCCGACAGACAACCGGCAGCGCCAAAATAAAGGATCTGTTTTCGGCCGGGGTGATTGCCTACACGCATATTCCTGCGTTGTATTTGTTAGTACCCTGCGCATGGTGGCTGATGGCGCGGCAATTTCGTCTCAGCGCTACAACCCCCTATGTGCTTATCGCCTTCGTGTTGGGTTTTCCTTTGGTCAAATTTGCTTACAGGCTCCTGACAGAAGATTTGAATTATGATGTCTACTTTTCCGATTATCTGGCAAAAGTCCTGTTGATGATCAGTTGTTTGTATTTGCTCAGTTGGGCGGCATTTTCATTTCGGTGGGTAGCCATGTGTGTGCTTGTATTAATCGGGTGGTGTGCAAGCATCAGTTGGGGCTATCAAAGCCCTGCTATTTTCTCAACGCCGTTGTTGTATATCTTTCTGATTGTATCGCATAGGTTTTTGGACGTAAAAAATGTGTATCGTTTAGCCCACTACGCACTTTTTTGCGGATTGATTACCTACCTGATAGCTTACCAGAAGCCTTACTGCAATCCTGCCAGGGCTACGCTTCATTATAGTATCGCCCATCTGTTTCCAAAAATGCAGGGCATCAGAGTGAGTAAAGAAGCACACGACAAATACACGGACTTTTATCACTTAGTCAGAAAATACGGCGATAATTTTAAGACGCTGCCTGGTATGCCGCTGAGCAATTATCTGACCAATACACATTCACCTATTCCGCTCGATTGGGTAGGCAATGGAGGGTCTGAAAAAGCAATACAGCCGCTGGAAGAGGTACTTGCACAGAAAAAGACAATAGTTTTTGCAGAAAAAAATCCACACTTAATCAGGGTTACAAACTCAGATAACAAATTTCACTCTTATGTTACATGGTTTATCAAAAACAACTGGCAAAAAATAGACAGCACTACACATTTTGAGGTTTATCGCGCCCCTAATGTGCAATAATTACTCCTCGTGCAGGAAACAAAGTGCCGCAGCGCCCAGAATACCCGCATTATTGCCCAGCGTAGCAGGTAGCACCCGCATTTTGGGTGCATAATAAGGTGAAAGGAACTGCTTAAAAGTCTGCTGCAAGCCGATTTGCAGGAAGGGGAAGGTCTTGGCAACCCCGCCACCGATCAGTGCAGTTTTGATGTCCAGAATCAGGGCTGCCGAAACGATTGCCTGCCCTACGTATTTGCCCACTTCCTCAAAAACTGCCAGCGCAAGCGGATCGCCTTTTTGTGCGGCATCTATCAGATCGTCGTCGTCAAATGCTTCTTCGCTGTGCAGATAGGTCGAGGTTTTTCCTGCAGCCATCATGTCCTTTGCCATTTGGATCATGCCGGCTTTGCCGATGGTCTGCTCAATCGAGCGCCCGTTGCCTGCCACAATGTGTCCGATTTCCATCGCATTGCCGTCGCCGCCTTTGAGGATTTTGCGGTTGAGTATAACTCCGCCTCCTACACCTGTGCCAAGCGTAAGCAGCATAAACGAATCGGGCAGTTTGGTTTTGCCGAAGTGCAGTTCGCCGAGGGCTGCCGCGTTGGCATCGTTTTCCAGATGAAAGATCACTTTTTTGTGTTGGCGCTCCAATCTGTCTAAGAGCATCACGCCGTTGAGTTCGGGAATGTTGGCAAGTTCTACCAGCGTGCGGCGGTTGCGCGAGATCATGCCCGGAACGCCAATACCTACGTGTTTCACTTTCGGGTGTGCTTCCAACCATTCGCCGATGGCTGCTACCAAATGGTCGGCGGCGTGTTTACCCGCAGCGCGGATAGTTTTGGTAGATACTTTCCTTTTTTCCAGCAGCTGTCCGGTGCTGTCCACCAGTCCCATTTTTACATTGCTTCCGCCAATATCTATTCCTGTAAAAAGCTGCATAGGCTCAGATTTCATTTGGGCAAATATAGAAGAATCCGCCCTATTTCAGCGTTTCGGTCGGCAGGTCGAAAAACAGGTTGCGCTCCTGTACTTTGAATTTTCGGAAAGGCTTGAGCAGGTCTCTGCTCAGAAAAATATCGGTTATTTTTTCCAGCGGGATGATGTACAAATCTTCGGGCTGCGCTGCCGTACCGCCTACGCCAAGCGCAAGAAATACCGGCATACGCGTCTCTATCGCAAACTTTTTATATCCGTTGAGCTGGTGAGGCTTGCACCACTCGATACCGTTTTTGTAGTAGCTGCTTCGATATTTGCACTCTACGGCAAATACTTTGGTGTCGGCATTGAGCTTAAACTGTAACTTCAGATCGGGGTGTAGCGTGGTTTGGGCATATGTGCCTGCCGCATATTTGTCGCCCGCCCATTCCAGAAGCGTGAAATATTTTTTGTCAAACTTTTGGACGATATATTTTTCAAAATCATCGCCCTTTTGTTTTTCTCTGTCAATGATTTGGGTTTCCGCAGTGCTTGCTGCGACTGCTGCCTGTATCTGCGCAGCATAGTCCTTGTAGTCCAGCCCCAAGGCCGCAGCTTTTTCCTCCAACATTTTTTGCTCGTTGGGAGTCAGCTGCCCATCGGCGGCGGCAAGCGCAATGAGGTTTTCGAATATGGACTCAGGTTTCAAATCGCTGTGAAAATAATACTTACAAATTAAGCCTTAAAAAAAGGCAGTTTTTGTATGAAAAGCAAATGCGCCGCCAATCCCTTAGCTTTGCGCCGCAAACATGGCAACTATGATCTTAGATTTTCCCAAACCTTCGCCGCGCCTGCTGGTAGTCGGCGATTTGATGATAGACCACTACCTCTGGGGATCTTGCAACCGCATTTCCCCCGAAGCGCCCGTACAAGTAATTGATGTTGAGCGCGAAAGCTGTTTGTTGGGCGGTGCGGGTAATGTAGTAAACAACTTGCTTGCGCTCGGTGCGCAGGTATCGGTTGCCGCTGTGATCGGTCGGGATGCGAACGGCGAACTGCTGCGCGATCTCTTGCAAGAGGCAGGGGCAGATGCCACCTTCCTAATTAGTTCGCCGACGCGCAAAACCAGCCGCAAAAGTCGGCTAATGGCTGCCCACCAACAGGTAGTGCGCTACGACAGCGAAACCAAAAGCGATATTACGGCAGCGGAAGCAAGCGAACTGCTTGCCGCATTGCTGCCCCAACTGCCGCAGTTCGATGTCGTGCTGCTTTCCGACTATGGCAAAGGCGTGCTTACGCCTTTTGTATGCCAAGAAATTATACAAAATTGCCGCAAAAATAATATCAAGGTTTTGGTTGATCCCAAAGGAACAGACTACAGCAAGTACAAGGGCGCATACCTGATCACTCCCAATCGGAAAGAAGCTGCCGCCGCTACCGGGCTTTCATTGCACAACAATGAGCAACTACTGCTCGCCGGACGGCAACTCAAGCAGTCGCTGGGCTTGACCTATGCCATCATCACGCTCTCAGAGGCTGGGATGGCGTATTTTGACGAGGAAATGCACCTGATTCCTACCCAAGCCAAAGACGTTTACGATGTTACGGGCGCAGGAGACACTGTGCTGGCTTCGCTTGGTTTTGCACTTGCCAACGGCAAAACGCTGGCAGATGCCTGCCATTTTGCCAATTATGCCGCAGCCGTAGTAGTAGCCAAAGTTGGCAGCGCAACGGCCACTTTGAGCGAGATAGAAAGTTTTATCGCCGCTACGGGCCAATCGGAAGGCAGTGAAATATTTATCAAATCATGGGATGAAATAGCTAAAATTACCGACCAATTTAGAAAAAACGGCAAAAAAATTGTTTTTACTAATGGCTGCTTTGATATTTTGCATTTGGGACATGTCAAATACTTAGAAAAAGCCCGCAGTTTTGGCGATGTATTAATCGTCGGGCTGAATAATGATGCATCGGTGCGTCGGTTGAAAGGCGCTGCAAGACCCATCAATCCCGAATTTGATCGCGCCTATCTGCTGGCGGCCTTGAGTGCGGTGGACTATGTGGTACTTTTCGGTGAGGATACGCCCTACGAACTGATCCGCCTGATCCGCCCCGACGTATTGGTCAAAGGTGGCGACTACGCAGGCAAAGAGGTTGTTGGCAGCGATATTGCTGGCGAGGTGCGTTTGGTAGACTTTGTACAAGGGAAAAGTACAACTTCGGTGATTGAAAAAATGCGCAGCTAAGGGCAAACTCATCAGAATGCCCTAAGTTTGTGTACACCCGGGATTAAGGAAAGATAACGGTCAACCTATTACGATAGCAAAATTTTAGTCAAACAAAAAATTAGAAAAATCAAATGCAAGACAAACTCATTCGGATAGGCGTATTTTACGATGGCAATTATTTTTGGCAAGTAAGCAACTACTACGCATATTCTCATGCAAGAAAAAAACGCCTCAGTATTCCAGGATTACACGAGTTTATCCGCCATCAGGTAGCCGAAGAGGAAGGCAGCGATGTGCGCCTGTGTCAGATCGTAGATGCCCACTATTTCAGGGGGCGGCTCAATGCCTATGATGCCAGCCAACGCGGCGATATGATTTTCTGGGATCGCGTATTCGACGACGTGCTGATGAACGAGGGTGTAAATACGCACTATATGCCGCTCAAAAACACCTTCGACGGGCAGCGCCAGCAGGAAAAAGGCATTGACGTGTGGCTCGCGCTGGAAGCCTACGAAATGGCGGTTTACAAAAAATTCAATGTGATTGTACTGGTAGCCTCCGACGGGGACTATGTGCCGCTGATCCGCAAATTGAATACCTTAGGTACGCGCGTGATGGTATTGAGTTGGGATTTTGAATACACCACCGACACAGGGCAACGCCATGTTACGCGCACCTCGCAAGACCTGCTCGAGGAGGTAACCTATCCCGTAGCGATGCACGAAATTATTGACAACCGCGTGCGCCGCAACGATGCGCTGATTAACAACTTGTTTGTAGCAACTGAACAGAAAAAACCGGTGATCAATCGCTCGGCCACCGTACCAAACAACATCAACGACGGTGAAATCCTGAGCCTGAAAAACGGCTACGGCTTCATCAAATACCCGCCCAACAACCTGTTTTTTCATTATTCCACGCTGATAGATACTGATTTTAACGAGTTGCAGGTAGGAGATAAGGTAGAATTTACGATCGAACGCGGTTCGGAAGGGCAGGAGATTGCCAAAAATGTGCGCCTCCTTACATCTGAAGATAACGCGGGTAATGCTACTGATCCAGATGCGAAAGAATTTACCGACTACAAAGAATAAATGCATACATGGATTTTCAGGAGTTGGTAGCTCGCGAACTGCAGGCGCATGTCCAAACGATTGCGCGGGTGCAGTCTGTCCTGTCTGACGATATTGCCCGTGCTGCCGCAATGGTTACGCAAACCATTCGCGGCGGGTCTAAAGTCTTGCTTTTTGGCAACGGAGGCAGCGCGGCAGATGCGCAGCACATTGCCGCCGAATTTACGGGGCGCTTTGTCAAAGAACGGCGCGCGCTGCCTGCTATCGCACTGACAACCGATACCTCTGCGCTTACCGCCATTGGCAACGACTACGGCTACGAACGCGTGTTCGAGCGGCAGGTAGAAGCTCTTGCCCAAAAAGGCGACCTGCTCATTGGCATTACGACGAGCGGAAACAGCCCCAATGTATTGTTGGCATTGGCAAAAGGACGCCAAATCGGTTGCCAAACCCTCGCACTGACAGGTAAAGACGGCGGCAAAGCCTCTCAATATGCCGATCTGAATATCATCATCCCCTCAGAGGTAACGGCGCGAATTCAGGAAATGCATATCCTTGTCGGGCATATCCTGTGCAGCGCGGTAGATGAACTTTTTGCAGACTAAAAAGCTACCTTTGCAGTTGCTACAAACTATTGCCGATGAAAAAAGCCCTCATTACAGGCATTACCGGACAAGACGGCGCTTACCTTGCCGATTTCCTGCTTGCCAAAGGCTACGAAGTACACGGGATCAAGCGCCGCAGTTCGCTGTTCAATACCCAGCGCATTGACCATATTTATCAAGATCCGCACGAGGCGCAAAGACGGTTCATTTTGCACTACGGCGACTTGACCGACTCGACGAATATCATCCGCGTTATACAAGAAGTACAGCCCGACGAAATTTATAATCTCGGCGCAATGAGCCATGTCAAAGTGAGCTTCGATACGCCCGAATACACAGCCAACGTAGATGCGCTCGGTACGCTACGCATTCTGGAAGCGGTGCGTATCTTAGGGCTGACCGAAAAAACGCGCATTTATCAGGCATCAACTTCCGAACTCTACGGCTTGGTACAGGAAGTGCCGCAAAGCGAAAAAACACCGTTTTATCCGCGTTCGCCGTATGGTGTTGCCAAAATTTACGGCTATTGGATTACGGTCAACTACCGCGAGTCGTACAATATGTTTGCCTGCAACGGCATCCTGTTCAATCACGAAAGCCCGCTACGGGGCGAAACTTTCGTAACCCGCAAAATCACACGCGCCGCCGCAAGAATTGCCCTCGGCTTGCAGGAGATGGTCTATCTGGGCAACTTAGACGCACAGCGCGACTGGGGACACGCCAAAGACTACGTGGAAGCCATGTGGCTCATGTTGCAGCAGCCTGTTGCCGATGACTACGTAATCGCTACAGGCATTACGACCCGCATCCGCGAGTTTGCAAGGTTAGTTTTCGCCGAATTGGGTATCCAAATCGAGTTTGTGGGCAGCGGCGTAGATGAAGTCGGTAAAATTACTGCCTGCCACAACCCGGAGTTTCAGTTGCCGATCGGGAAGACGGTCATAGCTGTAGATCCGCGCTATTTCCGCCCTACAGAGGTTGATCTGCTCATCGGCGACGCTTCCAAGTTCAAAAAGCAAACCGGTTGGACACCGCGCCACAGCCTCGCCGACCTAATCAAAGACATGGTAGCTTCAGATCTGGCGCTTTTCCGTAAGGATAAATATTTGCTCAAAGGAGGGCATCGGATATTCCATTTGCATGAATAAGTCTGATAAAATTTACATAGCCGGACATCGGGGAATGGTCGGTTCGGCGATTGTCCGCCGCCTGCAAGCTGAAGGTTTTCAAAACCTCGTATGGCGCAACTCTTCAGAGTTGGATTTGACACAGCAGCAGGCAGTTGCCGATTTTTTTGCTACCGAAAAACCCGACTATGTTTTTTTGGCGGCCGCCAAAGTGGGCGGTATTCTTGCCAATGATACCTACCGCGCACAATTTATTTACGAGAATTTGATGATTCAGAACAACGTGATTCATCAGAGCTATTTGCACGGAGTTAAAAAGCTACTTTTTCTGGGGTCGTCTTGTATCTATCCTAAGTTGGCTCCGCAGCCGCTCAAGGAGGACTACCTGCTTACAGGCCCGTTGGAAACGACCAACGAGCCATATGCGATCGCCAAAATTGCAGGTATTAAAATGTGCGATGCCTACCGCGCACAATACGGCTGCCGCTTTATTTCGGCAATGCCTACCAATCTCTACGGCCCCAACGACAACTACCACCCGCAAAACTCGCACGTATTGCCTGCTTTGCTGCGCAAAATCCATCAGGCAAAAATAGAAGGATTACCTGCTGTGGAAATCTGGGGGACGGGTACGCCGCGCCGCGAGTTGATGCACGTAGATGACCTTGCCGATGCCTGCCTGTTCCTGATGCAGCGCTACGACGAACCGGGATTTGTCAATATCGGCACAGGTGAAGATCTCACCATCAGCGAATTGGCCCGGTTGATTTGCCAGATCGTTGGCTACACAGGCAGCTTGCACTACAATACAGACAAACCCGACGGCACACCGCGCAAACTGCTGGATGTCAGTAAGTTGCACAGGCTGGGCTGGCAGCATCGCATCGCTCTGCCTGAGGGTATTCGCAGCGTTTATCTGGCGCAGGAGTGGGTACAGGAAGCCGTAAAATAATCTAAATACGCCATTTTGTCATGTTTTGCTTGATTTTTGGTGTAACTTTTGGTGTCATATTGACAGTGAGAGGCGACTAAAAATCGCTTGGTATGGCGCTTGCAATCCCTGTAAGCGTAAACGCGATTTGATTCACCAACTAAAAACAAAAGAGCTATGACACTCGTGCAATATCCAACCCGCTTCCGCAGCAATCTTGTGCCGGTTTTCAACCAATTTTTCAATGATTTTTTGAGCGGAGATGATTTTTTGAGCCGCAACCGTGGATTGGTCCCTGCTGCTAATATTAGAGAAACACAGGAGGCTTTCCTGATTGAACTGGCCGTTCCGGGTTTGAAAAAAGAAGATTTTCAGATACAGGTAGAAGAAAACCTGTTGAGAATTTCTGCAAATGTGCAGGCTGAAAGTGAGGAACAAGACGCTGCAACCAAAATACACCGTCGCGAATTCAGTTTCCATTCCTTCGAGCGCAGCTTCCGACTGCCCAAATCTGCAGACAGCGATAAAATTACCGCTTCCTATACCGACGGCGTGTTGCAACTCAACATCCCGAAACGCGAAGAAGCCAAGCCCAAAACTCCACGCACGATAGAGATTGCGTAAGAAGCAAAGCAGATTTTAGGTTAGTAAATAAAAAACCCAACAGGCGTGAAATACCTGTTGGTTTTTTTTGCAATAAATCTGCTATTGACTAATTCATATGCAGTGCGTAATCACAGCCAAGCCCTTTACAGTAGATCATGGTATACTCTAATGTTTTCTTTTCATGCGCTACGCAGCCGCCATTGCAACCGCTGCAATGAAAATTAGTATGACCGGTAGCTATATTTGACAATCCGTAAGAGTTATCAGCAGCTACGTAAGCCGCTGGGATTTGCCAATAAGCAACTTTTCCTCTGATGATTAGGGGAACCAATGCTTTTCCTGCTGTTACAGGAATACCTTGAGCTTCTGCGGCCGCCTTCAATCCATTGATCATCTGCGTCAAATCTTGTGCGATGGCAGGCGCTTCAACATCGGCTTCGGTTGCAGGAGGCAGCGTCATTAACTGTTGGAACGATGAGGCTGGAAGTACAGGAAATAAAGATTCGACAGATACTTTTTGAGAGGTAATTTCATCTAATGATGATATAAATTCTATGTTTGCTATCCGCTTAAGTTCATCGAGTGGCGAACCGATACCAACTTCTAACTTGCTAACTTTCAATGTCTTGTTTTTAGTGTAACCCTTTTGTCGGTTATGTTGGTCAGTTAAAGATTGCACTTGAGGGTCGCCGATGTGGTTTAACTTTTCAGTAGTAGTTTTCATCGTACACCCGCTTGAGCAGCCAGCCTCTCGCTTACATTCATACTCAATCGTACCATTGGTATACATTCTAACTATTGGTGTGCATCCTCGTCCATTGTCTGTACCATCACAAGAGCAACTCACAGTTACAGACGATTGTAGGATAGCGAAATCATTATCGTTTAAATAGGCTTTAAAGAAGTAGCCGTCAGGCAAATCAATCTCAACCGTATTATCGTTTATTTTATCGATTTTGGTTTGAGCAGGTAACAAAAGCGAGGTACAAGAAGCACAAAGAGAGCTGTTTTGATCAGCGAGAGGAAGAAAAGCTGCGTCATCTGCTGTTTTTGGAAAAGAACAGGCGTTGATCAGAGCCAAGCAGATGAATAAATAAGATAGTTTTTCATAGAATTAAAGAATTTAGTTGTTGATTGCAATATGCAAAAAAAAACTTCATGTACAATTTTTTAGGCGGTTTTTTTAGCCATCTATTCAACTTTAAAAGCCAATCTCTAATCGGGCTACTGTATGTGGTATTTAGTATTGTGTACAATGAAAATATGCGCAACACAATAGATATTTGCGCTGGTAAATGCATAGCTACCCCGATATTATGCTGCAAAATAACCTTGCTTCTATCTCTGTCATCATCCTGACCAAAAACAGTGAGGACTTCCTTGCCGAATGCCTGCAAGCGCTTGCGGCTTTTGCCGAAATAGTTGTATTGGATAACGACTCAACAGACCGCACACGATCTATCGCTGCAACTTTTCTTAACGTGCGCCTGTTCGAGCATCCGTTTATTGGCTTTGGGCCTATGAAAAATATGGCAGCAAATTTTGCCTCACACGATTGGATTCTCAGCATTGATAGCGATGAAATTGTCAGCCCTGCGCTGATACAGGAAATTGCCGGCCTTTCGCTCAATGAAAACAGCGTGTATCGCTTCCATCGCCATAACTATTACCGAAAAAAACTCGTCAACGCCTGCGGTTGGCAAAACGACCGCATCGTCAGGTTATACCACCGCCAACGCACCCGTTTTTCCGATAAAAAAGTACACGAGGGCATTCTCACCGATGGACTTCAAGTTGTTGATTGTCAGGCTGTAATTAAACATTACTCTTTTCAGAATATCGAAGGGTTGCTCGATAAACTGGACAGATACACCACCCTCTATGCGCAGGAACACCGTTTCAGAAAGAAAGCCTCGCTGCTGAATGCTTATGCGAAAAAGGTGTTTCACTTCTGGAACGATTACCTCACCAAAGGCGGCTGGCGCTATGGCTACGAAGGATTTGTGATTGCCATGAGCAATGCCAACGGTGCATTCTACAAACAAATGAAACTTTACGAAGCCAACCAATCACTGGCTATTAGCCTGATTATCAGCACCTACAACCGCAAAGATGCGCTTGAACTCGTATTAAAGAGCGTACCTGTGCAAAAGCTACTGCCGCTGGAGGTCATCGTTGCCGATGATGGTTCGCGGGAAGATACCAAAGAGCTGGTGGAGGCTTACCAAAGCCATTTCCCGGTGCCGCTGCGCCACTGCTGGCAGCCGGACAATGGCTTTCAACTGGCGCAAATCCGCAACAAAGCCATTGCAATGGCAAAAGGGGAGTACATCGTCATGATTGACGGGGACATGGTGATGCACCCGCTGTTTTTGCAAGACCATTTGCAAGTAGCTGAAAAAGAGTGCTTTATACAAGGTTCTCGCGTGCTGCTTTCACCCGAAACAACCGATGAAGCCCTTAAAAAATCACTGATTTATTTTGCACCTACGGCAAACGGGATCAAAAACAGACTAAATGCTACGCATCTGTCGTTTATGAGGCAATTGTTGGCTAAAAAAACAACAAAGTTGGATGGAATTCGCGGCTGCAACATGGGTTTCTGGAAAGAGGATTGCCTTGCTGTCAATGGTTTTAACGAAGCCTTTGTAGGGTGGGGGAGAGAGGATAGTGAGTTTGTCGTGCGCCTGTTCAATAAGGGCATCCGCAGAAAAAATCTGAAATTCGGCGGCATTGGCTACCACCTCTACCATGCTGAAAACAATCGCGCCCAACTCCCTGAAAATGAACGCATTTTGCAGGAAGCTATCAATCAAAAAAGCACCCGCTGCGAAAAGGGAATCCATCAGTATTTAGACAATTGACACTCTCAACCTACAAGGCAATGCGCAGCCTCCGCGATGCAGTAGTTATTCCCTATGTGCTGAAAGCCGTTCCCTGTATTTTCCTCTGGATAGCCCTGCAATGGGATTTGTGGAGCGGCAGGCAGACTGTTTAGCCTATCTTTGCCGCCAACACAAATCAATATCAATTTTCATTAGCTCATTTTACAAAATGTCATACCCCATTCTGCAACTGCAAGCCAAAAAGGAACGCGCCGTGCTGCTGCGCCACCCGTGGATTTTTTCGGGGGCGGTCAAAAAGCTACCCAAAGCTGCCAACGGCGACATTGTGGAAGTGCGCACCGCTGAGGGACAAACGCTTGCATGGGGTTTCTTTTCGCCTGAAAGTCAGATAGTTTGCCGCTTGTTTGCCTTCGTGGAAGGGCTGAACGGCACAGGCAAATGGGCAGGCTACGAACGCAATCCTGCCGCGCAGTTTGATGCTGCCTTTTGGGAAAGCAAAATCAGCCGCGCTGTGGCTTTGCGCCGCCGCCTGATTGACAGCCAAACCACCGACTGCTACCGATTGCTGCACGCTGAGGGCGACTTTCTGCCCGGCGTGATTGCCGATGTGTACGGCGATACAGTCGTGCTACAAATCCTCATCAAAGGAACAGAAAACCTGCTGCCCGCATTGGAGCAGGCGCTGCGCAACAATGGTTTCCGCTATATTTTCCTGAAGGGCAAAAGCAGTTCGCATCACTTAGAAGGGCTGCCACAGGAAAACCGCTGGCTCGGCGAACCGCGCCCTGCACTGCCGATTGAGGTAAAAGAACACGGAGTGAAATTTTTCGTCAATCCTGAAAAGGGACAGAAGACCGGCTTTTTCATAGACCAGCGCGAAAACCGCCAACTCCTGCGTGGTTTTTCACAAGGCAAGCGCGTACTCAATACCTTTGCTTATACGGGAGGATTCAGTGTTTATGCACTTGCAGGAGGCGCTACCGAAGTAGTTTCGGTGGATATTTCCAAAGAAGCAGTCACTTTGAGCGAGGAGAACGCTCGTCTGAATTTTGGAGCGCAGGCAGCCCACAAAGCCCTCGCGGCCGATTGTTTTGACTACCTGCGGCAGATGGAAGAAGATTTTGACATCATCGTATTAGATCCGCCCGCCTTTGCCAAAAACGCCCGCGCCGTACCTAATGCAGCGCGTGGATACAAAGATCTTAATTATTTGGCATTCAAGAAAATAAAGCCACAGAGTTTACTCTTTACTTTCTCTTGCTCGCAAAACATAGACAAAGTGCTGTTCCAAAAAATTATCTTCGGTGCGGCCGCTGATGCAGGCAGGGAAGTGCGGATTTTGCAACATTTGGAGCAGCCTGCTGACCATCCTGTCAATATTTACCACCCCGAAGGCGAATATTTGAAAGGCTTGATGCTTTGGGTGGAATAATACTAAAATGAATTTTGCCTCAGTACTCTCTGCGTAAAACTCGGCGTTCTTAGCGGTAAAAAAGACTCTACCGCAAAGAGCGCGATGATTTTTCGCAAAGTACGCGGAGAAGTATTACCTATTAGATTCACAATGGTATTATTAAGTATGGCAGCAAGCCTACAAACGCGCTGTGATCTGCGAGGGATCGAGCAAGCCCTTCACGTCATAAACTACTGTTTGTGGGTGCCGGTGTGCGGATATATCGAGTGCGAGGAACTCTCTATGCGCTACCGCCAGCACGATGGCATCGTATGTCCCTGTAGGCTGTGCGGTTAGTTGGATGCCATATTCGTGCTGTACTTCGGCAGGATCTGCCCAAGGGTCGTGTACGGCGACTACTGCCCCAAACTCCTCCAACTCCCGAATTACGTCTATCACCCGCGAGTTGCGAATATCGGGGCAGTTTTCCTTGAAGGTAACTCCCAGTACAAGTACTTTTGCATCCTTGATATTCAGGCTGTTATGAATCATCAGCTTGATGATTTTTTGTGCAATGAACGCGCCCATGTTGTCATTAATGCGCCTGCCTGCAAGGATCACCTGCGGGTGGTAGCCAATGCTTTCGGCTTTGTGCGTGAGGTAGTAAGGATCTACTCCGATGCAGTGTCCGCCAACTAATCCCGGGGTAAAGGGCAGAAAATTCCATTTGGTGCGGGCGCTTGTCAGTACGTCTTTCGTATCAATGCCTAAGCGGTCAAAAATCAGCGCCAGTTCATTGACAAAGGCGATGTTGATGTCGCGCTGTGCATTTTCGATTACTTTGGAAGCCTCTGCCACTTTGATAGAAGGCGCCAGATGCGTCCCTGCATCAATGATGCTGTCGTAAAGCGCTTGGACTAACTGCGCGGTTTCGGGGGTGCTGCCGCTGACAACTTTCTTAATTTTTCGGATCGTATGCTCTTTATCGCCCGGATTGATGCGTTCGGGAGAGTAGCCGCAAAAGAAATCAACATTGAACCGCAGCCCGCTGTACTGTTCAAGGATTGGCACACAATCCTCTTCGGTGCAGCCCGGGTAAACGGTGGATTCGTAAATTACTATGTCGCCTTTTTTGAGCGCTTTGCCTACGGTCGTGCTGGCAGCCATCAGGGGTTTGAGATCGGGTTTTTTATAGGCATCTATGGGTGTTGGCACGGTAACGATGAAAATGCGGGCATCCTGCAAATCGGCAGGATCGCTCGTATAGCGAAGAAAAATAGCGCTTTGCAAATCTTCCTTATCTACCTCCAGTGTGCTGTCTATGCCCTCATTGAGTTGCTTGATACGGTTTTTATTGATGTCGAAACCAATCACAGGCTGTTGCTTGCCAAACTCGACGGCTAAAGGTAAGCCTACATAGCCCAAGCCGATAACGGCGATCGTGGTTGTACAAGGGTTATCTATCTGCATATAGCTATTGCTGGTTATAAAATTGACAAATGGTTGAGCTTACATATTGCAACTGCGCCTCGCCCATTCCCGGCCAGAGTGGGAGGCTGAGGCAGGTGGCTGCCAGTTGCTCTGCGATTGGAAAGTCGCCTGCCCGAAAACCTAAATCGCGGTAAGCAGGCTGCAAATGCGGTGGGGTCGGGTAGTGGATGAGCGTCCCGATCCCGTGTGCGGCAAGATAATTTTGCAGGGCATCGCGTTGGGCAGTCCGCACCACATAGAGATGGTACACATGGCTTGCCAGAGGATGTACGGCAGGCAGTATCAGGTCGCCGATGCCTTGCAGGGCAGATTGATAGAAGGCTGCAATTGCCTGCCGCTGGGCCGTCCATTTGTGCAGCGAGCGGATTTTGACTGAAAGAAAAGCCGCTTGCAGCTCATCCAGCCGCATATTGTAGCCAATTTCTTGGTGGATGTACTTGCTTGGTGAACCGTAGTTGCGCAGGTTGCGTATTTTTTCGGCAATCGCCTCGTCATCGGTCGTTACAGCGCCTGCGTCGCCCAGCGCTCCCAGATTTTTGGCAGGGTAGAAGCTGCTTGCGTTGGCATGCCCCCAACTGCCTGTTGGTTTGCCGTCAAAGGTTGCCAGATGTGCCTGCGCGTTGTCTTCCACTACTTTGAGTTGATATTGTGCTGCAATATCTATCAAATCCTGCATGGCACAGGCTTGTCCGTAAAGATGCACGGGAATTATTGCCCGCGTAGCGGGAGTAATTGCCTGTGCGATCTGCTGCGGATCTATGTTGCAGGTAATCGGATCGGGTTCAACAGGTACAGGTATTGCACCGAGGTGGCTTACTGCCAACCATGTACCGATGTAGGTATGTGCAGGCACAATTACCTCGTCGCCTGCGCCAATACCGCAGGCTTTCAGTGCCAAAAAGAGCGCATCCAATCCGCTGCTCACACCGATGGCGTGCGAAACACCGCTCAACTGTGCATAGGCTGCTTCAAATGCAGTAAGCTCGCTGCCGAGCACAAATCGGTTGCGGTTGTACACCCGCTGAAATGCTTCGGTCATTTCGCTCTGTAAGGCGCTGTGCGCAGGTTGCAGATTGAGGAAAGGTACTTGCATCTATACAAAGCAGTTGTCTAAAAGCGGATAGTTTGCCGTCGCAATTTCGTAAAAGTCGTGTGTGATTGTCCTGCCGCCGAAGCCCTCTTTCCACTCGGTCAAACCTTTGTTGATGAGTAGCCCCTGATTTTCGTTGGAAATACCAAAGCTAAAGTAACGACAATAGCGATAAGTTTCGCGTATGAGCTTTTCAAACAGCAGATCTAAACAACCGGAGTTCATCTGTGAGGGGTTGTTGGCGATGTACTGCGCATGTGCTACCCGATCGTTGAGGAAGATAGTACAACCTGCTGCCGGCTCACTTGCTGTGAGGTAGATATTGTGCTGGATAATTTGTCTGGGAAAAAGGCGGGCCAAATGTTGAATCTCGTCTAATGTATGCACAGGCGAAAGCCCGTGCCTGATGCTTAGGTTAGGAATCAGGACTTGCTCCCAGAAGGGGGCAAGCTCTTCGTACCCTGAGCGGATAATCGCCTGCTTTTGGGCTGCTTTTTTGGCGGCGCGTACCCGACGCTGCTGCCAAGGCAGTTCGGCGACGCTGTTATCAACTACGGTAGCAAAATCTCTGCGGTAGAGTACTGCCTGCAACCGAAATAAGATCCAATCAATTTCATTGGCAGGGTAGCGGTGGTAGATCGTAGGAATTAGCTTGAGGTGGCACTTTTGAATGTTTTTTTCACAAAGAAAGGCAAGTATTTCGCGCATCATCGCTACTACTTGGGGCATAGTAGCGGCACGGTCAATGACCAAACCGCCGTAAGATAAGCCTTGATGACTGAACAAGCCCTCTGCTGTCAGGTTGGCAGGAAGCACTGCCCGCAGCGAATTGCCTTCAAAAACCATCAGGGAATAATCCTCAAAGCGGCTGCCGTGATAGGCAATAAAATCCCTGTGGAACAGGAAGGAAGTGTTTTTAGCTTGTGCTATAAAGTCATTCCACAGCTGCTGCTGGTCGGCATACTTGCACACTGTGTAAGGCATTGGCGAAACTAAGGCATATCGGGCACTACTTCCGCTTCGTCCAGAATGTAAATCAGGTAATCTACATCCGTTCCGTTGAGGCGGAGTTTTCCTTTGAAACTCACTGTTTTGCGGTTAATGCGCATCGGAGTTTTCATATAGACCTCCATTACCGATTCGGGGCCGCCCGCTCCGCCGCAGAAAAAGCAACTTTCGTAGGGGTAGCGCGAAAGCACAAGGCATTCGTTACCCACATCTACCGGCAACAAAAAACCTTTAATAACAACCTCCTTGCCTTCCAGTGCCTTCACAGCGTCGTCAAAGAGAGGATAGTTGAATTTTTGGTTGTATTTTTTGTTGAAGCGCTGCTCCCATTTGATTTTAGCTAGGGTTTCCCAAGTGAGCTTGATAGGCTGCATATTTTCCCCTGTGGAAGGCTTTTGCAAGGGCTTTGCCGAAGTCAGCAAAACAAGTGTCAGGGTTATGGAAAATGCTTTTACTATTTGGGTCATGCTTGTGTATAGATTAAGGATAACAAATTTACTAAGGTTGGCCGCTATTCGCCTTTGGCTAAAACCGATGAAATATCGGTTCGGTAAGCGCCAACAGCGGGGATCAGTGCAGTCAGCAGCCCGATGAGCAATGCTCCGCCCAAAACCAGCCATTCCTCTGCCAGAAAAATCAGTCCAGTAAACTCCGCCTGTTCTGCTTCCTCTCCCAAGTAGCCAATGCCTTCTGCCATTGCGTGTCCTAAAACAATGCCAAACAGGCTACCTGCCAGTGCGATCAGTAAACCTTCCAGTATAACCAGCGCAAAGAGAGTTTGTTGGGAAGCTCCCAGCGCTCGCATCACCGCCAGGTCGTAGCGGCGTTCTTTGAGTGCATTGTAAAGTGCAATAAAAATACTTAATCCTGCCACAGCGATAATGAGATACGAAAATCCCTGAGCAATAGTTACTCCTACTCCCAAAATGCGGAAGAGGCGTGCCACTTCTACAGCAGGCGAGGCGGCCTGTAAGCGACTTTGTGCGTTTACATAGCGCGGCAGCTGGATAGCTGCCATCGGATTCCGATACCTGATCAGCATGGCGGTCAGTTCTCGGCCTTCTTTGCCCGGAGGTAGCCCGTTGAGTGTATCGGGCTGATCGGTAATGATAGGCAAATGGGCGGTGCTGTCTGCCTCGCTGTGTTCTTCGTGTACGAGCCAAACGCTGCCGATGGTTGTCAGTATGAGGTTATCCAATACTGTACCCGAAGGTTGCATAATTCCTGTAACGACATACAAATGGTCGCTGTGCTCGTCGCCTACACTCTGGCCCATGCCATGCGCGCCTGCGAATCGGTCGCCAATTTTCAGCCCGCTTGCCCGCGCTACTTTGCTGCCTATTGTAGCCTCCATATCTTCTTTCCACCAGCGCCCTTCGGCTATTGCTGCCTTGTAATGCTCCGGATAGCGGCTGTCAGTACCGACAATGCGAAAGCCTTTGTAGCTGTCGCCCAGCGCCATAGGGATGCTGTGCTTCACCATCGGGTGGCGCACCAATGCGCGGGCTTCTTCCAATCCGATATTGCCCGTTGGATAGTCTATATGGAAAATAGCAGACAAAATCAGTTGCATGGGGCTGCCCTTCGAGCCAACTACCAGATCAATCCCCTTAGCGTTGCGGGTGAGCTTGTCCTCTAACTGATGACTTGCCAGCAACAAAAAGATGATAACGGCAATTCCCAGCGCTAAAATCAGTGTATTGAGCAAATTGCTCAGCGGTCGGGATTTAATGTATTGAAAGCTGATGAAAAACAGGTTCATAGCGGTGTTTGGTTAAAGGCTGCGATGGCGTGGGAAGAGGCTTTTGAGCCGCCCGTCATGCGTAGCGATAATGAGCGTGGCGTTATAGCGGGCGGCTTGCGAGCGGAGCAGATCTGCGACGGCGCGGCAGTTATCATCGTCCAGACTTGCCGTCGGTTCGTCTGCCAGTATCACTTTGGGTTGGTTAAGCATGGCGCGGGCAATGGCAGCGCGTTGCTGTTCACCTTGACTTAGTTGGTGCGGAAAGGCATCGGCGCGGTGGCTGAGGTTTAGCTCGGCAATGACTTCAACAATGCGCTTTCGGTCTGCGGGCAAGTCTGCAAAGTACTGCGCTGCTGCCAAGTTCTGCGTAAGCGTCAAGGACGGCAATAGGTGCGGTTGCTGAAATATCAAACCGATGGAGCGCCCTCTGAAGCGGTCTGCTTCGGCTTTGGACAGCTTGGAAAGGTCTGTACCTGCAATGCGGATTGTCCCCGAAGAGGGCTGTCTCAAACCTGCGAGCATATGGAGCAGCGTAGTTTTGCCGCTTCCCGATCCGCCAATCAGCAGGCTTGCCTCGCCTTGTTCTACCTGCCAGGGCGCAAATGTCAACTGCCTGCCCCCTTCGAAGATCATGGATAATTCGGTTGTTTCGATCATAGGTAAGCGCTTGCACGCAAAATTCATTCATAATCGCCATATTCCCTCCCGCAACATAGTTGCAAGCGCTTGTTTTCACACTTTTTAGTTCTTCAGGGCGCGGTTTTGCAACCCAAGTTGTTCTAAGGTTCGTGTATTTCGTAAATTTTTGAGCAAAAAACGGCATTATGAGTACTTTTAGTTATAAGAAATGCAAAAACAAACTTGTTTATTACATTAACTATTCAAGTGTTTATTGTATTTATACACTAAAAACACTGATTTTAGGTGAAAAATGTTTGTTTTTTATTAAAAATATTACGTAAACAAATTATTGTAATGATTTGCTATTAAAAGTTTCATTTTGTTACTTTGGGTCATCGCTAAACTAACTGAATACCTAACTGACTATGGATACTTTTACAGAAAATCATCGGGACGAATCAGTTTCTATGCATACTATCTTTGCTACTAGCCCTACTGATATCTACAAATTGTTAATTCCAAACCTGCTGTATGTTGGCGAGAATGCAATTCATATTTGCACAAAAATGGTACAGACAGGTTATGCAGGGCTGACATTTGAGTATTGGGTACGCGCCGTAGAATGGTTGATGCATCGGGCAGCAAATAACCTGTTTTTACCTGACGCGATTATTTGCGACTATACGATGAGTACAGAAGAGATCAGAGCTTTTCAGGAGCACCTCCGCCGGTCAGACTCGCTTCGCAGCATTCCTTTCATCTTATTGGCTGACAAGTTAGATAACCAAGCACGTCAGAAAGCAATCTTAGTCAGTGCAGACGATGTATATGGCTGGGATCTGGATCCTCAGAAATTGGATTTGCGCATTCGCTTCCTGAAAAAATACAAAAACATACAGGCAAAGGTAAAAGCAGCGGAAGAGTTGCCCGCAGAACCGAACCCATTGTTCAAAGATCGCTTCCGATGGTTTTTGAAGCGCACGTTTGATGTTCTGTTTGCAGGCACAGCGCTGCTGATCCTGTTGCCGTTTTTGGCGGTTGTAGCAGCCATCATCAAATTGCAAGAGCCAAATGCACCTGTTTTCTATATATCTAAGCGTGTAGGCACAGGCTACAAAATATTTGATTTTTACAAATTCAGAACGATGCGCGTTGGCGCAGACAAAGAACTTGACAAACTCAGCACCCTGAACCAATACGATGCAGACACTTCTAGCAAAAAAGCCAAGTTTGTTAAGATCAAAAACGATCCGCGCGTAACTCGCTTCGGTCAATGGCTGCGCAATACGAGTGTAGATGAGTTGCCACAACTCTGGAATATCCTCAAAGGCGATATGTCAGTTGTCGGTAATCGTCCACTGCCGCTGTACGAGGCAAAGACCCTCACACAAGACCGTTGGGCGATGCGTTTCAATGCACCTGCGGGACTGACCGGACTTTGGCAGGTAACCAAGCGCGGCAAAGGCGATATGTCGGTTGAAGAGCGCATCAACTTGGATGTGCGCTATGCCATCAACAATTCTTTTGCAGAAGACCTCAAGCTGATTTTAAAAACGATTCCTGCGCTGCGCCAAAAGGAAGACGTATAGCCAACAACTGCCAACTGAATCAACTAAACTTCATTCAATACGCACATGGAAAAATTCCCTTTGGTATCCATTATTGCACTTAACTACAACCAACTCGATCTGACGATGGATTTTATCCAATCCATGTCTTATCTGAGCTATCCCAATTATGAAATTATCATTGTGGACAATGGGTCAACGATAGACCCTACACAGCCAATTCACGATCGCTTTCCGCATGTGCGAGTGATTCGCTCGGCAAGTAATCTGGGCTTTACCGGTGGTCATAATTTGGGCATGCGCGAAGCTCGCGGCGATTTCTTTTTCAATGTCAATAACGACACTGAAATTTATCCCGATAATGCCGATCTGATCGAGCAACTGATAGCGCCGTTTCTGAACAATGAAAAAGTAGGGGCTGTATCGCCTAAGATCAAGTATTTTTCGCACCCCAATATAATTCAATATGCAGGCTATACGCCGATGAACCCTTTTACAGGGCGTGGCGGAGCTATCGGAGCTAACCAAGAGGACAAGGGACAATACGACCAAAGCGGGCCGACATGGTTTGCACACGGTGCTGCGATGATGGTCAGCCGCAAACTCGTTGAGCAGGTGGGTATGTTTTTTGAACCCTTTTTTATCTATTACGAGGAGTTGGACTGGAGCGCCCGCATCACCAAAGCAGGCTATCAGATCATTTACCAGCACAAGGCGGTTATCTACCACAAAGTTTCGATGACAGTTGGCAAGGACAGCCCTTTCAAAGCATATCTGATGACGCGCAACCGCATCTGGTACATGCGCCGCAATATTTCACAGGCACATTTGCTGCTCTTTCTGGCTTATTTTATTTTCCTCACCACACCTGTTACGGTGCTTAGGTATCTGAAAAACAGACAAACCGATCATCTAAAGTCTTTCTGGAAAGCAGTCGTATGGCATCTGGAAAGGATCAACCCCGCTAAACTACAGGCAGCCTAAAGGCTACAACACAACGATCATGTGTCTATTGACAACCCATCCACTTTCTTAACATACTTGCAAAAAAATGAATACATCACTCATAACCGGCGGAGCCGGATTTATCGGTTCACATGTTGCCCGCCATTGCCTTGCTTTAGGGCATCAAGTTGTTGTATTAGACGATTTGAGCGGAGGCTTTGAAGATCACATTCCACAGGGGGCTGTTTTCGTTAAAGGCTCTGTTACCGACCATGCGCTGATTGCGCGCCTTTTCGACGAGTATCGCTTTGATTACGTATATCACCTGGCAGCTTATGCAGCCGAGGGGCTGTCGCACTTCATCAGACGCTATAACTATACCACCAACCTGATTGGAACGGTGAACCTGATCAACGAATCGGTTAAGCACAAGGTGAAATGCTTTGTATTCACTTCGTCTATTGCTGTTTACGGTGCAGGACAGTTGCCGATGACGGAAGACATGATTCCCATACCTGAAGATCCTTACGGTGTTTCTAAATATGCCTGCGAGCTTGACCTGAAGGCTGCTCACGAAATGTTTGGTTTGAACTACGTGATCTTTCGCCCGCACAATGTGTATGGTGAAAACCAAAATATTGGCGATAAGTACCGCAACGTAATCGGTATTTTTATGAATCAGATCATGCAAAATGCGCCAATGACAATTTTTGGCGATGGCACACAGACCCGAGCGTTCAGCTACATTGACGACGTGGCAATTCCGATTGCACAATGTGTAAACGTTCCTGAAGCATACAACGAAGTTTTTAATATCGGGGCAGACAAACCTTATTCTGTCAATGAATTGGCGCATGTGGTTGCCCGTCAGTTTGGTGTACAGCCCGAAATCAAATATCTGCAGGCGCGTAACGAAGTGTTGCATGCGTATTCAGACCACAGCAAGGCGCATCGCATTTTCAAGCAAAGCACAGCCGTAACGCTCGAAGAAGGCATTGCACGCATGGCTGCCTGGGCCAAAGTAGTGGGCGCTCGCCAAACGAACGAATTTGGCAACATCGAAATCACTGAAAAACTACCTGAAGGCTGGGCGCAGCTCACCCGCCAGGTAAAAGCAGAGGCAATCGCCTGATCTGCCTGTTTCAAGCCCTTAGTTATAGATTTTATGCAAACTGTTTTCAGGCATACGTTCTCTATTGCTGCGCCCTTGCTATACAAACAGTCGCTCGTTTTGCTGCTGTTTATACTGATGGCGCATTTACCTGTTGCATGGCGCGCGCATCATACGGCAGACATCAATATGCACGTATTGCAAGCAGAAGCATGGTTAAACGGCAGAATGGATATTCCTTTCTACCAGCACGATATGGCCATCTATCAGGAAAGGTTTTACGTGGTTTATCCGCCGATACCTGCCCTGTTGTTGCTGCCGATGGTTGCGGTGGTAGGTGTATCTAATGTAACGGCGGTAGTGCTGGCTGCCCTTGCGCTATATCTGGCAATGATCTGGTTCGACAGACTTGCAACGGCACTTGGCGCAGACAGTAGCAGCAGGCAATGGTTGACGGTTGCGTTTTTTGCAGGCACTGCCGTTCCGCAAATGGTTTTGACAACGCACAATGTAATAGCACTTTCTCACATTGTTTGTGTTGCTTTTCTGCTGGGCGGTTTGCAAGAGTTTTTTGGTAAACAGCGCGTATGGTTAGTTGCCTGCTACTTTGGGGCAGCCTTCCTGTGCAGACAGCTGACAGCTTTTTACGGTTTATTTGTGCTGTTGGCGCTTTTTTCGAGCGCAGACAGGCAATGGTTCAGAACGGCACTTACGTATGCTGCTGTGAGTTTGCCCTTTATTGCGGTCTATCTGCTTTGCAATTATGCCCGCTTTGGTAATCCCTTAGATACCGGCTATCAGTACCTCAAATACGTAGGTATTCTTGGCGAACGCGTGCAGCAACACGGTGTATTCAGCTTTCACTACATGCCCTTCAATTTTTACTACCTGTTTCTCAAAGGACACGATGTGGTTTTTGGTGGGGCTGATGGGATGCAGCCGCAAGGCATGGATCTGTTTGGCACTTCGCTGACGGTTGCCAGTCCTTTCCTGTTTGCAGCTTTTTACCAACGCTTGCCGCGTATGCAGCTTATTGCTGCGCTAACGGCTGTAAGTATCATTACCTTTTTGTTGCTTGGCTACCACAACAACGGCTGGCATCAGGTGAATACCCAGCGTTTTACACTCGATTTCTTACCTTTGTTAATGATCCTTGTTATCAGCGGTTGGCATCGAATACCCGCTAAGATAGCTAAGGCACTGGTAGTTTACGCCGTTGTGCTTAATATAGGCTCTATTGTCTTTCACTACATCACCCGCAGTTGATTTTCAGCCAATTTCTTTTCTAAACGATGAACATTACTTCCATCATACAACAGCTTTTTCGCCCCCCCACATACAGCACGAAGTTGTCATTAGCTCCGAGCGAGGTGTTTTCGGATGAGGATAAGCGTAGCTTGCATATAGACTCGATTGATACAGTAGAAAAGCAGGCACAGACACAGGCTACGGCTGCTTCGCATCGGCCCGTGCGAGTACTCCATGCCATTCGGCAAGGGAGCATCGGCGGCGGCGAAAGCCATGTCATGGATTTGGTAACGCATTTGCAGCGTTCTGATTATCAGTCTGTTGTGCTTGCATTTACTCCCGGTGCAATGGTTGATCGCCTGCGGAGCTTAGGCCACAAGGTACACGTGATTGAAAGCACCCGTGCCTTCGATTTTTCGGTAGGCAGGCAGGTTAGCGAGTTGCTCAAATCTGAAGAGATAGACCTGATCCATATCCACGGAACCCGTGCATTTACCAATTTGCTGTTGCCAGCCAAGAAGTTGCAGATTCCGATTGTTTACACGATCCACGGTTGGTCGTTTCATCCCGATCAGCCGGCGCATATCTACTATGCACGGCGGTTTATAGAAGCATATCTGTGCAAGTCAGCCCGTCAGGTAATCACAGTTTCGGATTCAAATCATGAGACAGGAGTCCGGCTTTCACCGAATTTTCGCTCGGTTACTATTCGGCACGGCATTGATACCGTGCGATTTGATCGGAGGCAGGTCAAAAAAGATCTGCGCCCCGACCTTGGTATTCCTGCTGATGCGTTTTTGCTGGGCTTTATTGCCCGCATGACCAAGCAGAAGCAGCCGCTGCTGATGCTGAAAGCCTTTGAGAAAGCCTTGCAGCAAAGCGGAGGAGTCAACAGCCCTCTGCATCTGCTTTTTGTTGGGGACGGGGAGCTGCGCAGCGATGCAGAGGCACTTATCCGCAGTTCGGAATTGTTGCAGCAGAAAGTAAGTCTGCAAAGTTTCCGAACAGATATTCCCGAGTTGCTTGCCGCCTGCAATGTGTACTGTTTGCCATCCCTTTGGGAGGGCTTACCAATCGGTTTAGTAGAGGCGATGGCGATGAGTTTGCCTTGTATAGCTACGGCGGTAGACGGTACTTGCAATGCGATACAGCACGAGCAAAACGGGATACTGATTCAGCCCGGCTCTGAACAGGCTCTGACAGATGCTATTTTGCGCACTTCGGCAGACAGTACGTTGTGCGAAAGAATCGGCGCGGCAGCTCGCCAAACAGCAGAAGAGCAATTTAGTGTGTACAAAATGACGGCTCGCATTGCTGCGGTATACGAAAATATTCTTGTCAAAAAATCCTGATCTTGAAAAATACGCCAAAGGCTTTATCGGATACGTATCTTTTGAACTAACAACTACTACTATGGAACAGTTACTGCAAACTTTACCCACTACGCTGCCTTCCTATGAACGGGAGAGCGACCTAAAACGATTGAACTACATTTTGTGGCAAGCTGCCCGATTTGTGCCCAAAGACGGGCACATTCTCGATGTGGGCTGTGGCAACGGCATCGTCAGTATCAATCTGGGTGCAAAAGGCTACAACGTACTGGGAATAGACGTAAGCGATAAAACCATTGCTACGGCAGAAGCTCAAAATCCTTTTCCCAATGTTAGCTTTCGCGTACTGAGCGCCGAGCAACTGCGCGATGAAAATATCCGATACGATCTGATCGTTTGCAGCGAGGTGATCGAGCATCTGCACCAGCCTGAGAAACTGCTGACAGTGCTACATGACATCCTCAATCCGCAAGGTCGCTTGGTGGTAACTGTTCCCAACGGAAAGGGCCCGCGCGAGGTATTAGTTACACAGCCGATGCTAAAACTGCGCTCCAGTAATGGATTTCTGTGGAAAACTGTACAGCAGTTGAAAAAGGGTATGGGCTATCAGGGCTATACCATCCAGTCAGATGCCGATAACCTCGACCATGTGCAGTTCTTTTCCAAGCAGGATTTGCAGCGACTGGCGCATTCAACCGGGTTTACCGTAGAGGATTTTGGGGTTGCGAATTTCATAGCCGATGTTTTTCCCTTGTCTTTTATTGCCAATCGGGTGCGGGTGCTGCAAAAAATTGATTGTAACATCGCCGATCGTCTGCCCGACGTATGCTCCAGTGGTTTCTTTACGGTCTGGAAACGACAATAAGGAGGCAATGAATGGACATCATTCTTCAATGGTTGTTGTATTTGCTGCTGCCCGTACAGGCGCTGCTGGCGTTTTATCTCTTGCAGCCCCTTGTTGCAATGTTAGGCTACAAGGCTGCCCCTAAAAAAAATCTGCCACCTGCAACCGTACAGAAAAATTACCGCTTTGCTGCGATTGTTACGATCTATCAGGACAGTCGCTTTATCCTGCCCATCGTAGACTCACTGCTGAGGCAAACCTATCCGCATGTTGCTATTTACGTGGTAGCAGACGATTGCGCTGCCGACTTGCTGCCTGTTATCGCCGATTCGCGGGTGCGGCTGCTCGTGCCGCCTCAGCCGCTGCATTCCAAAGTGAAATCTATTGCCTATGCGCTTGCCAATTTTGGTACTACGCCCGATGCATTGGTGATTTTTGATGCGGACAATCTGGTACATCGCCGCTTTTTTGAGCGGATGAATACGTATTTCAACAAGGGTTATCGTGCCGTTATGGGGCATATCAAAGGCAAACAGCCTGAAGCTGCCTACGCCCGCATGGACGAGTTGGGCGAAATAATGAACAATTTTCTGTATCGAAAGGCTTCGATGGCGATGGGCTGCTCTTCTGCTATTGATGGTAAAGGTTTTGTTGTTGCCTATGAACTGTATCGGCAGATCAATTTTGGCAATATGCTTGGTGGCTTCGATAAAAAACTACAGTTGGAAGTAGTGCGCCAAACGCGCATTGCCTATGCCGACGAGGCAGTAGTTTACGATGAAAAAGTGAGCGACCCTGCGGCCTTTCAAAAACAACGGACGCGCTGGATCTACACTTATTTTCGCTATTGGGGCGAGGGGGCGCGTTTCCTGTGGGAGAGCCTGAGCCGCTTCAAGATTGGCAATATCTATTTTGGCTTGCTCATTTTGCGCCCTCCTGTTTTTATTTTGCTGGGTTGCTGGCTGATTATCAGTCTGTTGTACCTGCTTGGTGGCAGCTGGTTAGCTGTTGCTGGTTGGCTGTTGGCAATGGTGCTTTTTATGTTGGCGCACGTTGGCATTTTCGCCGTCGAAGGAGTGCTGCATGGCTTTTGGCAAGTTCTTGGGCACATTCCCAGCTTATTTCTCCGACAAGTGCGGGCGCTGCTCAAAATGGATCAGGCAAACCGCTCGTTTTTGGCTACAGACCATCATCAAGTACTTTTTATCGAGGATATAGAAAGGGTGCAGGGGAAAGAGTAGCCCTATACTTCCGAGAGTTTCGGAGAGAAAAGTTTTTCTAACCATGTGCCGCGGCTGATGCGGTAGAAGACAATCGGGAGAACAATTCCGCCAATTGTAATCAACACGAGCAACAATACGGGTTCTTTGATGCCCAGCAGCCGGCTTGCACCTACCCGCAGCGTAGAAATCACCAGAAAGTGCATCACATAAATATACAGCGAGTGGCTGCCGACATAGCGCAACCACTGCCAGAGGTTATGTTCTGCCAGCATAAAAGCTACCTGAAGAATAAGCGCTTCGCCAAATATTGAGACAACAAGAAAAACCGTGCGACCTGCCACGTCCATTTCTGCATGAACCATTGTTCCTGCATACAGTTCCAACCACAGGTATTGCGCTGCTATTGTTGCGGGCAGCAAAACCGCAAAACTTTTCCATGAGGCTATGCGTGCTGCAATTTCTTCGGTCAGTAGGTACTTACCGACTGCATCGCCGATGGCAAAGTAGATCAGGAAAAAGAAAATATCGTTTAGGGCAAACCAGCGCTGAACAAAAGTTGCACCTAGGTAGAAAAGCATCAGACCAATGGCAAGCATTTGTTTTTTGGACAGATTGCCTGCATAGATCAGGGCAGCATAAATCAGGTTGATTGCAAGCAGGGCATATAAAAACCAGAATTGCACCAGTTCGCGAGGCTGGTACAAAATATCGAGATAGCCCGACCAGTCTTGCTGAAAGTTGGTGTAAGGTGCAGCCAGTATCTGCACAGTTACCTGTATAGTTGTCCATATCAGGTAAGGATAGAGCAAGGTTTGCAACTTGTATCTTGTAAACGCAGTCCAGCCGCGTTTGGCGAGGCTGCTTCTCACAAAGATACCCGCCACGATGAAGAACATCGGCATTCGCAGATTGAAGGTGCTTTCCTGCAACAGATACGCTCCATAGGGCAAGTCGCTGCCGATGTCCATGTGCGACACACCTTCGTAGGCATGGCGGTAAACGACCATAATAATGGCTATCCCACGTGCGTAGTCTATCCAGTCTAATCGGCGCGTAGCAGTAGGCTTATTCATTGGGCACTTCGGGTTTTGCCGACGGGCGCACGTACACCTCGATATACGAAACCTGCGACTGTCGCGGTCCGGGGAAACTATCTATCCGTACATAATGCTGCCGCAAACAGCGCTGCACTTCCCATGGATAGAAGTTATTGAGTTTGGGGATGGCTTCAAACAATGCGATGTCGTAGTGTTGCTGTTGGATTTTACGGCAAAACTCATCTACCTGCTTGTTGAACATCCCAACCCCGAGATGATGCCACAGCGGAACGTTTCTTTCAGGCTCGTAGGGCATTTCATAGGCCAGCGGGGTGAGTTCGGTCATGTTGAGTACGCGCAGTTTTTTATTCTTCTCTCGTACTATCGGCAGTTGCATCAGGCGATTGATGCCTGCTGCGGTTGTCGGGTGCATCTTCATTTTTTCAAAAGCGCGGTAGCCTTTGATAGGCACCCATTCGGCCGCGGCCTTTGCCAGCGAATCTTCCACAGGGTCGGGGAGGATATAGGTGTTGCGCGAAATAATATTTTCACCCGTTACTACCGCCGTTTTGGGTGGGCTGATCAATGGCAGCAGGCGGTTGTTGATATGTCGCCAGTAGTAGTTGCCCCAGAAAAGCACTGTCATCAGGGCGATAATTGTGAAAGGAATCAGCCGATTGATATACGTACCAATATTCAGGTAAGAAAAGGCAAAGGCTACAGCAAAGCTGTGAAAGAAAATATGATTGTCCGGCGGAACATAGCTCGTAACCTGAAAAAGCAAAGCCTCTGTCAGGATGCCCATTGTCAGCAAGACGAAGACCATAAAGCGCTGATCGGATAACACTTCTGTCCACTTGGGCGCTTCTATGAGCTTATTGACTAATATGAGTAGAGTTACGAGCAGGTAGAATTTCTCCCACTTAGATCCGGTCAGAAACTCGGCTACAAAGTCGGGCAGCGCTACCCGCGAGTGATGAGGTGCTTGCCCGTAGTTGAACCAGTAGGTAAAGCCGCTTTCATAGAAAGGCAGGATAAAAAGACAGGCAAAGCCAATGTAGAAAAGGCTGAAGAAAAACAGCGAGCCAATCTGTTTATTGGCGATACTGTGGTACAAGAGCAGCGCCAGCGCGATGAGCAGCCCCATAGCCCCAGCATCTTGCTTGGTAAAAAACGACAGGAACAGGAAGAATGCGGCCGCTGCCAGATTCAGAAACGAAGGGCGCTGGAGCATATGCCGCAGCAGGAAGTACAGCCCTGCCAGTTGGAAAAAAATGACCGAATGGTTGTACCAGGGCCATATGTTGAGCAGGATATAGGAAAGACAGAAGGTCAGCACGGCAATAAAGCGCACCTGCGGCTGGATGCCCAGCGTATTGAGGATACCTCTGAAGATGATGCCGGACACGATATTGATAAAAACCTGCGTTTTTATCAGCGTTGTCATAAAAGGGCCGAAGATGAAAAAGAATGCGGCGGGCAGCAGCCAATAGCCAAAGCCGAGCGGCAATCCAAAGTCGCGATAAGGGATCTGCCCCAGATAAAGCCTGTAAGCACCCTCCCAAGAGAGGAAAATATTGATCCGATAGTTGTATTCGATCAATAGCGGGATGATAGAGAAAGCAATGATCAGCAGCAGTTCGGCAGTCAGGAAGAAGCCTTTGGTCAATCGTTGTTTATTCATTGGTCGGAGTGGTTTGTTTGTTGGTCAGGGTTAGCATTTTCAGGTAAATATTGCGGTAAGCAAGCCCAATTTTTCCGAGAATTGCCCGCAGGCGGACAGGCACTTGCTTTTGCAACACTTGGTAGGCAACCAAGGCTCCGCAGCTTGTTCCCGCGAGCAAACCAATAGCAGCTCCGCTTTTGCCCAGCAGCCGTATGAACAATATCTCAAAGCCAATGCAAAAAAAGGCGATGATGAGGTTGACGCGAAAGTTGAGTTCCGGCCTGCCTACGGCGTCGAGTGTATTGCCAAACTGCCGAAAGAAAGGAATAAAAAGCCCCGCGAGCAATATCCAGCGCAGGATTTCAGCCGCTTCGGTGTAGTCTTTGCCTGCTACAGCCCAAAGCAACATTTCAGGTATTAGCATAGCAAGCAGCGTAGCAGGCAGCAAAAAGACCATATTGGCTGCTACTGCCCACTCGAAAAGCTCAGCAACGCCCTGTTTGCCCTGTTCAGCCATTGCCTTTACCGTTTTTGGGAAAGAGATCTCGCTGATAGCGCCCGACGGCAGGTCAATCATATTAGTGATGCGCCCCGAAACGCCGTAGAGTGCCGTTCCGATAGGTCCGATAGCTGCTGCAATCAGGTAGCGATCGGCGCTGCGGTAGATCGTAGATGAGAGGTTGGTGCCGAATACATACTTGCCAAATTGCAACATCTGAACAATGGTCTGCTTGTCTAACAGCCTTGCAGCAGGCGGGCGGAGGTGTCTATGGGCAAGCCGGAAGCCCACAGCTGTTCCCCCGATAATACCAATCGTTTGTATCAGAATTAGCAGGCGAATGTCGGAAAGGGTGCTGTAGATGGCCAGTAGGGCTACGCAGAGCAAAACGGTAGCCTGACGGGTCAGGTGGATGAAGAAAATCGCCCGAAAATTTGCCTGTGTAAAGAAAAACACCTCGAAGTGGTTGAATACAACTAAGAGCAACATTGCGGGAATGTAGTAGATCAACAGACCGGAAAGCTCCGGTGCGTCCAACCATCGGCTTAGGGCAGGGGCAAATATGCAGATCAGCGCAATGGCAGTTGCCGAAAAGCCTGTATTGAGCCAAAAAGCTGCATCATATACCGATTGCTCGTTCATCTTCTTGCTGTTGATGAAAGCTACAGAGGCATTCTTAATCAGTGCAAGTTTGAGCAGTTCTATCATGCCCGCCGTTACCAGAAAAAGATCATAGATTCCTTGCTGCGCCTTGCTGAACAACCTGACTAATATAAGAAAAGACAGGATGGTGCAAAGTGCAACGGAGAGCCGCTGAGCCAGCGCAAATAAGCCGGACTTGATCCAGTAAGACTTGGACAGACGCATGAATAACGCAACGGGGTTATTTCACCTGTTCGATAGGTACACCTATGAGCTTTTCCAGATCGTATTTGGCCAAGAAGAATTCGCGTTCGGAGGTCAGCCTGCGGATCTGCTCGTTTTTGTAGCCGCGCAGCGCATTTTCATAATCCTCCAGCGAGCGTTCGCCGTTTTTGAACTGCTGTTCTATGCTCAGGTATTTGACATACGCATCTTCTGTAATTTCCTGTTGGAAGCGGAAAAGTTCGCGTGCGGTATAGTAGATCTGATACTTGCTCAAAGCGTCTGCCCGGATCTGGAGCTTGAGCAGGTTGTGGTCTTCCCGCGAAATCTCGCGCTCGGCTTTGGCGATTTTGACTTCATTCTTGTTGCGGCTGAAGTAATCCAGTCCGATAGCCACCCCAAAATTGTAGCGCGGAAAGAAGAAGTTTTGCGGCAGATCGGTATCTCGGCCAAAGGTTGGGCCGATGTTAAACTCGTTCAGGTTGCCAATGATGCGAAAAGCAGCCAGCCATCCGGAGCGCGCTATGCGCACGTTAGCGTCGCTTATTTCTTTGCGCAACATGCTGCGCCTAATGGCAGGGTTGTTCTGCCATGCAAGAAAAACAATCCGCTCTCTGATATTGGTTGTGTCCGAAATTTCAGGCAAAATGATTTTCTCGTAAACAACCTTAGGCGAGGAGACTGTCTGAGCGTAACTCAGCGATGTAAAAAGTGCGCTAATTGCATACAAGAGTAATCTGTTGTACCACATAGGGATAGAAGTTTGATTGTAAGAATAGGTTTAGGCTTGTGCAGGTTTCGGCGCTTGTTCAAGATAGCGCATTTTGGCAACTAACAGCAGCATGATGTGGAAGATGATAATATCTGATGACTGTGTAAGCTGCCCGATGGAGATACTGAAAATAATGGCAATAGCTACCCCATAGAAGGCGCGGGTCAGGCTTTTGCGGCATAAAAACAGTTGCCGGATGGCATAGATCATCACTGCAAGATAGGTTGCACAGCGCAGCAGTAAGCCGATCCAGCCGGTTTCAATAGCCGTCATGACGTAACCACTATCAGGCGGAAAGCCTGCCAGCGGGTGTTTGGGCTGTGTATCTTTGCCAAGGTCGCCGCTTGTACCAACGCCGCCGCCAATCGGATGACTCCAGATGTAGGGCTGTATGGCATGGCGATTGACTTCGCGCACGTTCATGGAAGCATCTTTTGTCGGCTTAAATACCGACCTGACACGGTTGATAATCAGGTTATTGTAGATCGGGACATAGAGGATGAATACCAGCATGCCCCCTGTCAGCACCATCATCGGCAGCACAATCTTCCGGTACAGATTGAGCAGCATCAACATAAAAATACTTACAAAAAAGATGGCGTAAGCTGTTCTGGTGCCGGAATAGAACAGGCACAGTACAAAAAATACAGCCATGACTAAAAGTATTGTTTTAACGCGCTTGCGGAGCGGAGCAAGCAGCAAGCCAAGGCAGGTAATAGCCGATACTGCCATCAAAATACCAAAAGACGAAGGATCGGTCAGGGTAGAAAAAATGCGGAATCGTCCGTCTATAAAATAAAGTTTCATTTCACGCGGGTGCGCTACCAGAAAGCGGTATTCGAAGTCCGGCAAGCCGAACCACTCGCAGTAGCAGCCGTACAAGCAGGCGATAAAAGCCGTTCCCAGCATGACTTTGAAAAGGGCGGTCAGTTTGCGCAGCGAGTCTATCTCGTAAAAAAGCACTGCTTGGAACAGAAACGTTATCACTGTGCGGCGCAAGCCGATCAGGTAGCCGGTATAGCTCATCAATTCGGGGTTCATCGCCTGAATGAATATATAGCCAATCCCTGCGCTAATCAGGACAGTAACCGGATTCCAAAAGGAGGCAAAAGGTTTGCCCGACTGCCGAATGCTGATAAAAGTACCCAGCGCCATGATAATGACAAGAGCGTCCGTAATGACTCCGTAGGGGATAGTTAAGCCCGTGTACCTGCTGATGACAGGGCTGTTGTAACTCACCAAAAAGCCGCAGGTAATGGCAAAAATGCGGTTGCGCAAACAAAAGAGCAGTACAAGTACGCCTATAGGCAGCGCTACGAGCGCCAGCGCTGCTGTCATACTGAGCCGATAAACAGCGGTCAAGCCCATCAGGACAATGCCTGTGGCTACAACCAGACCTAACCAGTTGTTGAGCTTTTCTACAATGATAAGCCTGTTAAAATACTGCTGAGACTGCCAAAGCCATGTTTTCCATAGGGGCGCTGTGGGCAAGTTTGCATTCATCTCTTAGAGAAAAATTATCTTGATAAAACTGTAAACCACAGCGAAAATAGCTGCTGCTATGGCTGCTGCCTGTGCCAGCAGTTCTCCTGCGCGTTTACTTTGATGATCTTGATCCATGCCGCTGATGCTTAATAGCCAATATTTTCAGGCGCTACCATATTGAGGACTGTCCCGAGGAAGGCCTCTTGTTTCTTGAGTTGCGCCAAGTGATTCATGTCGCGCTGGTCAGGTGCTTCTTCGGCAGAAATCACACAAACGATCATATCGACGTGCCGCTTAATTTCCCACAAGTCTGCGTGGTGTGCCATGTCTGCACACTCGATCAGAATAAAATCGTAGAGTTGTGCATAAAAACTGATCAGACGCTGTAGTTGTGCTGCCGAAGCAATTTCCCAGAGCGAATGATCGCCGCCCTGGCAGCCAATCACGCGGATCTGATTGCCATTGTCCGAAGAAGGGATGACGTTGTAGGAAAGGTTGATTTCTTTCAGAACATTCTCTATGCGTAGCTGTGCTTCATATATTTTGCTCAACTCGTTATTGGCAAAGTTGGCATCTATGATCAGCACCCTTTTTCCTGCCCGCACCAATGCGCCGGCAAGGGATCTGATGATTGTTGTTTTACCTTTGCCGCTTTGCAGGCTGCTAAACAGGCAGACCTTTTTTCCGGAAGATTCTATTTGGTAGCGCAGCAGGCGAATGTTTTCTTTGAACAACTTTTCAGTTGTTTGCTGCACAGCGTTGCGTCTTTTGAAATTGAGTCCTGCGGCAAGCACTTTGGCAGGTTCTTTTGTTGTTACCGAAGGTGATGCTTCTTTGGCTAATGGGAACTCAAACAAAGACTCAGGACTGTGTTGGCGCATGTTCAACACAGGCAACACGGCTATCAGCGGCACTTTGGTGCGCGAGGTAAATATAGAAGGCGTGCGGAGGCGGTTATCAATAAATTCAAGCAATACAATCACCATCAGCGCAATTAACAAAGCACCTGCCCCTGCAATGAGTGTGATGAGTAATCGCTTAGAACGTTGGGACTCCTGCGCGGGCTGCCCTACGATCACCTGCTTAATGCCGCTCATAAAGTTTTTGCCTTCCAGTACCTTATTGTAGCGTTGAAGGACTTCTTCGTATTCTTTGCTCGCCAGATCTAAATTTTCTTGTAAAAGTTTGATGCGGGCGCCCTTTTGGGCGAATGTAGATTTGGTGCCTGCAACAGCCTTAAGGCGATTATTGAGCGTTTCCAGCGTTTGTCTGCTGGTTGCTATCTGTGTTCGGTTCTCGCTCCGCTGATCGTAGAGTTCCTCTAAACGAGTTGTGGCATTGATCCCCGCGACAGGGCTTGCTCCAAGTCTGCTCAGTTCGGTATTGATCATAATGATCGAGTCTCTAATAGACTGGCTGTCAGGATTGCGTTTGCGGCGTTGCTCGAGTATCACCAGTGTCTGATTCAACTTGCGTATCGCCTGATTGCCGCTGGTAGAAGACTGGGCGTTTCCTTTGATATCTTCTTCCAACTTAGCAATTTTGGCTTCTACCTCAATCAGCGCCAACTCTGCCCGGCGGAGCTTGGTCTGTTCGTCGGTTATTTTTTCTTCTAAGCTGCTAATTTGTTTTAGTGCAGCATCCCCTTCAATATCTAAGTCAATCAAATTGGCAGTCCGCTGATATTCTTTGTAGGCCTCCATTGCCAGTTCTTTGGCTTGTTGCTTGGCTTTTAGTAAGCTATCTAAGCGCTCGACTGTTTCAGAGGCTTTGATGGTATTAACAGTATTGTTGTAGCGCGAAAATTCTTCGAAGATAGTATTTACGATAAAAGCGGACAGTTGCGGATTGTCTGTCGTAGCGGCAATGGTTACATAATCTGTAAAGCCATTGCGGTAAACCTGTATAACGTCCCTGAGCTGTTTTTCTGAGTAGCCATATTTTTCGAGGATTTCGAGCAGCTGCCGGTCTTCGGAGTCGCCCATATTTAGAATGCGCATGGCGGCTAAGCGGCTGCGGAATTGCTTTATCAAAACCTCTTTTTTAGCCGCATTGAGCAGCGGCTTGCCCTCTTTGGTCAGAGGGTTTTGGAAGGGAACAGGCTCGGTCAGATCGTTAATGATTAGCCGATAGCTCAACTGCCCGATAACGATGGGCGAGTTCAGGTTTTCGATCAGGTTGTTGAATTTCAGGTCGGTTTCG
Organism: Rhodoflexus sp.; assembly: GCF_053489755.1. Lineage (NCBI taxonomy): Bacteria > Pseudomonadati > Bacteroidota > Cytophagia > Cytophagales > Thermoflexibacteraceae > Rhodoflexus > Rhodoflexus sp. The sequence goes on along the minus strand of NZ_JBRCHD010000015.1, from coordinate 91,130 downwards.
TAGAAGCCGCCGATCTTTTCTTCTTGCTCTAATTTATTGACAACAGTGAAGCCCGTAGCAATTTTGGTTGATGACTGATACAGCCTGTCGAAGCGCGCTGCCAAAAAGTAAGCCAAAGTCATTACCACCAGCGATAGTCCGATCAGCCAGAATTTCTTTCTGTAGAGCGCACGAAAAATGAGGTATAATTCCATAGGATAAGTACAATTTTTTATTGCTTAAATCAAAAATTGCAATATTTAAACCAAATATTACTTTGTATGCTCAAATGTAATAAAATAGCGATAAATATCAAGAAAAATATCGAAAAAAATATTCGTTTGCTAAGCCGAGCATTTGCTTATCGCCTTTGCTGTCGCCATAAGCATATATATAGGAGTATTTTGAGAGATCGAAAACTTGTTTGATTCGTGTAACCTTTTCCTCGCCATTGCAATTTTTTGATGCAAGTTTTCCGGTAATTTTATTGTTTTTTATAGCTAAAATGCTTCCTATAACTGAGATTCCCTCCAGATCTGCCCAAGGCTTAATCCAATTTTCGGCTGAAGCGCTGACGATTACTACAGTGTGTTTTTGTTCCAAGTGGCTGTAAATCCGCTCTTTTGCTTTGGGGCGGAGTAGCGCGGGCACGCGCTCTAAACTGTATTTAGTCGCCAGTTGCTCAAATGTTGCTACGGGCATTCCTCCAAAAAAGGCACTTAGAAAGGCCTCTTTTGCAGCCGTAGCCGATACCAAACCAATTTTATGTGCAGCAAGAAGTGGAGCAATTCGCAACAGGCGCTTCAAAAAGACGACCTCCCCGAAGGAATAGCGAGCAAAGTCGAAGAGTGTGTCTTTGCGAGTAATAGTACCATCGAAATCGAACAGCGCGAGCACTTTGCTGCCACCATCCGACCTGACTTGAGGGGTATTTACCTCCATAAATGTTATTTGTTTGTCAGTATCAGGGGTCAAGGTCGGAATTTTTCAGTAAAAACAAGGTGTGCTATCTTTTGTCACCTTGTTATATTGCCGCCTGATTTTGCGCTTATGATTGCTTTGTTCTGGTTTTGTCTCTTATTAATAGGCTATACGTATGTTGGCTATGGCGCTCTTTTGTGGCTGATAGTGAAGGTAAGGCGTTACTTGCATCCTGTGCGCCAAACGCCCTTGCTGCCCGATGCACAACTGCCGACTGTCAGTTTTATTGTCGCAGCTTACAACGAGCAAGACTATATTGTTGCAAAAGCCAATGATACTTTGTTGTTGGATTATCCGCAGGAGAAACTCCAGATCATTTTTGTAACAGACGGTTCAACAGACAACACGCCCACGCTGCTGCGGCAGTTTTCCGAACGGATCATGTGCCTGCACAAGCCTGAACGGGCAGGTAAAATAGCGGCAGTGCATCGTGCCATGCAGTTTGCTACAGGCGAAATCTGCATCTTTACCGATGCTAATACGATGCTCAATCGCGCAGCCATCCGCGAGATAGTGAAGCATTACCAACATGCCGATGTTGGTGCGGTAGCAGGCGAGAAAAGAGTTGCCGATGCGGGTGGGGCTACGGCAGGCGAGGGGATCTACTGGAAATATGAGAGTTTTCTCAAGTGCTTAGACTATGAGCTATACAGCGTGGTAGGCGCTGCGGGCGAACTTTTCTCCATCCGTCGAGAGCTGTACGAAGCCGTACCGCCCAATACCTTGCTGGACGATTTTATGATTTCAATGCGAGTGGCAGCCAAGGGCTATCGCGTAGCTTATGCGCCCGAAGCCTATGCGCTGGAGTCTGCCTCAGCTAATATCGGCGAGGAGATGAAGCGCAAAATCCGCATCAGTGCCGGTGGCATCCAGTCTATTGTATGGCTAGCTCCGCTGCTCAATATTTTCCGCTATGGCAGGCTCAGTTTCCAGTATATATCGCATCGGGTATTGCGCTGGTCGCTGACTCCGGTGGCGCTGCTGCTCGTACTGCCGCTCAATTGGTTGCTTTGGGATGCAGGGACTATTTATCAGTTGCTGCTTGCAGGTCAGGCGGCTTTTTATACTGCTGTAGTGATAGGCTGGCTGCTGGCTGCTCAAAATATCAAGATCAAAGCGTTTTTTATTCCTTTTTATTTTGCCATGATGAACTATTGCGTTTTTCTGGGGCTGCTGCGCTACCTGAGAGGTCGCCAGTCTGTCCTCTGGGAGAAGGCAAAACGGGGCTAACAAACAAGTGTGTTTATTGATTTTTGGCAATAGTTTTCTACACCTAAAATTTTTTAAATCTAATTTTTTATTTGAAAATTTATATTTTTGGGCAATATAGTTATATGTTTACCGTTCAAAAGTAAGGCAATAATGCGCCGGCAGACTTCACAAAGCTATGGTATGGCTCAAACGCACTTTGTCATGGTAACAACTTCTTTAGAGCAACAAATGGTAAAAAAAAGAATGTTTGAATGGAAATTACTTTTGCTTTCTATCCTGTTCATTGGAAATATTTTACCGGCGCTTTCCCAAAGATTAAGAGAGCAACGCACATCAGGCGGTATCGGATTTATGGAATTTCTACCTCCTGACTACAACAATGGTAATAAAAAACACCCGCTAATGATCTTCCTGCACGGCATAGGCGAACGTGGTAATGGCACTACAGACTTGCGCCGTGTGGTTACGAGAGGAACTCCTATAGGCTTGGCAGACAGCGGCAACGACATGACTTTTATGGTCAATGGGCAAACGTTCTCCTTTATTGTGCTTGCGCCGCAGCTATTGTCCCAGTACGGAAGTTGGCCCGCCTGGTATGTTGATCAGGTAGTAGAACATGCCAAGGCGACCTATCGGGTAGATGAGTCTCGAATCTATGTTACAGGACTTAGCCTCGGCGGCGGCGGCACATGGGACTACGTTGCCGCCTATCCGCAGAAAGTGGCGGCAATGGTTGCCGTCTGCGGCGCATCGGGCGCTAACACAACGAAAGTAAACGCTCTGGCAACCAATAATATCCCTATTTGGGCGACTCATGGTACAGCCGATAACGTGGTGCGCGTTGGGACGACACAGAACTGGATCAACAGCCTTAATAATCATCCGACTCCACCCAATCCCCGTCCCCGTCTAACACTTTATGAAGGTGCGGGACATAACATCTGGGGCATGACCTACAGCCTCAACCCTGCGGTAGTAGATCCTGTGGTAAAGGATATGCACGTGTACGAATGGATGCTGCGCCACAGTAAAGATAGGATTACTGCCAATGCAGGTCAGGATATGAAACTTAAGGCCCCTGTCAACAGCGTACAACTACGCGGTTCGGTAAGCGTACAAGGGACTCAATTATCAACCGTACAATGGACGCAGGTTGCAGGCAGTCCTGCTGTTGCAATTCAACAAGCCAATACACTCACGCCGACATTGTTGAATGTACCCGTGGGGACATTTACCTTCCGCCTGACGGTTACAGGTACCAACGGGAAAACTTCTTCGGATGAGGTAGTAGTAAGAGTTGAGCGAACCAATCTACTGCCAGTGGCTAACCCCGGTCCTAACAGAAGTGTTACTTTACCGGCCTTGCAAATCACTTTAGATGGCAGCCAGTCATACGATCCCGATGGCACAATTACAGCATTCCGATGGGAGCAGATCAATATCGGGACTCATCCAGAAGCCGTGTTGGTGAATTTTACAGGAAATAGCCAGCAAGGCGCTCCATGGAATAATACGCGTTCGGCTACGAGCAATGGTACTGTTATTAATAATTTGCTCAGCAGAAACGGACAGGCATCTCCCATCAATATTACGCTACAATCCAGCTGGGGCGGGTACAATGAGTTTGGAGCTACTGCCAATAACGCAGGTATCTTACCTGATAATGTCATGCGCTCGTGTTTCTGGTTTGAAACCGGTACGCATCCGCTGCAAGTCAGAGGTTTGAGAGCCGGCACGACTTATCGCTTCGGATTTTTTGCCAGCAGGGCAGGCAGCGGCGACAGAAATACCCGCTATACTATTGGTAATCAAAGTGTGGTACTTAATGCGAGCAATAATACCTCGCAGCTTGTATGGCTGAATAATATCCAGCCTAACAGCAACGGCGAGGTACAAATCGTGGTTGAAAAACTGTCAAGTGCGCTGTTTGGCTATCTGGGCGCATTGGTAATTGAGCCTGCACTGCAAGTACAAGGTAATCTGACCCCTGTTTTAACGCTTTCTAACCTTGTTCCGGGTACATTCAGATACAGACTCACCGTAACGGATAATGACGGCGCTACTAATGCAAGAGAGGTTGAGGTAGTAGTCGCAGGTACAAATCATCAGAATCGTCCCCCTGTAGTAAGCGCAGGTACTAATCGCAGTATCACGCTTCCCACCAACAGCACGACCTTAACAGGCACAGCATCCGATCCCGACGGTACAATAGCAACTACGCGCTGGACACAGGTATCCGGACCGAACACGGCGACGATTGCCAGCAACACAGCATTGAGTACAACAGTATCGGGCTTGGTACAAGGCACTTATGTTTTTCGATTGACAGCGACCGACAATGCAGGCGCAACGGCAAGTGCAGATGTAAGCGTTACGGTGAATCCTGCGCCTAATCGTCCCCCTGTAGTAAGCGCAGGTACTAATCGCAGTATCACGCTTCCCACCAACAGCACGACCTTAACAGGCACAGCATCAGATCCTGACGGGACAGTAGCATCGACTCGCTGGACACAGGTATCCGGACCGAACACGGCGACGATTGCCAGCAACACAGCATTGAGTACAACAGTATCGGGCTTGGTACAAGGCACCTACGTCTTCCGCCTGACCGCGACAGACAATGCAGGTGCGACAGCGAATGCAGATGTAACCATTACAGTCAATCCAGCGCCTAATCGCTCCCCGGTAGTGAGTGCAGGCAAGAACCGCACGATTAACACTAACAATGTAGTGCTCGGCGGTACTGTTTCCGATCCCGATAACAATATTACTTCGATCCTGTGGGTACAGGTTTCCGGTCCGTCTGGCGCAGTTATTACTACTCCAAACAGAGAAGAAACAACCGTTACAGGACTAACGCGTGGCGAGTACGTATTCCGCTTGTCAGCAACTGATGCGGGTGGTTTGTCGGCATCAGCAACAGTAACCATTACGGTCGATATTGTAATGGCTGCTAATCCCGACGACCCTACGCGCCTGCGCGACAAGCGTTATATTCAGAAAGTGCTGTCGCCTAACAACGATGGCATTGGCGATATATGGGTAATAAATGAAGAGGGCGAGCTTTCAGTTACCGTATTTGATCGCATGGGTAAAATTGTCTATCATGCGGACAGCTATAACAACGACTGGGATGGTGTATCCAAAGACGGAGTGCCACTGCCTTCCGGCACCTATTTTTATACGATTCGGGCAAAACGATCATCGAAGGTAATTAATGGCGCACTTAACATCGTGAGATAGTTTTTAGTGGATCATCGCACGCTTGAGAATAGTAGCAGCGCGGTAACACAGGTTTTCTACCTTTGCTAAATGTACAGCTATTTGTTCAGCACTGAATTGCTCCCATAGTTCTTTGCCGTTGCGGTGCGCAGCCAACTCTTGCGAGAGTGCGTGGAACTGTAGCAGCGAAATATTGGAGTGCATCCTATGCACAACACGTTTGAGCATACTAGGATCATGGCCTTCCACAGCCCTGCGATATTCGAGAGGGAACGTTTCTAAGGACTCCAGATTGAGGCGAATAAAATCGCGCATGAAATCCTCCTGCCCGATTTGAACAGTAAAAGGCGCAAGCGTAATCAGTTCGCTTTCAGCTTCGGCGCTTTGAGGCAAGTCGCCCGCCGGATCTTCGCTTGCCTGTCCGAAGTGTAAAGTGCTTACCCCCATATGATGCGCTAATTTATCAAACAACTCCTTGGGCTTGAAAGGCTTGGGAACGTATCCGTTCATGCCGCTGAGGTGCACTTTTTCCATTATGGCAGGCCCTGATTCGGCTGAAAAAGCCAGAATCGGTATGCGGGCGCTATACTTTCCTTCTTTTTTGCGGATGTTTTCAGCAATGGTATAGCCGTCTGTATCAGGTAGTTGCAAATCGAGCAGGATCAGGTCAAAAGTATCATTAGCGAGTTTTTCATAGAGTTGTGCGCCTGTTTCTGCAAAACTGTAATCAGCTTTCCAGTTTTGCAGGTACTGCCCTACGACCAACTGATTAACGTGATTGTCCTCTGCAATGAGAATTTTGCAGCCGCTCAAGTCGCGGGCAAAAATGTTATCTCTGTCTTCCGTAGGCGATAGTGGTATTTGCTGATCGGAAGCAAGCGGGAAGGTAAGTACAAAGCTAAAGGAAGAGCCTTTGCCTTCGCTGCTTTCTACTACCAGCCGACCGCCTTGTGCTTCTACCAGCAGTTTAGAGATAGATAGCCCCAGCCCTGTACCGCCATACTTTTTGCTGATTTCGGGTGAACCTTGTGCAAAGCGTTCAAAAATTCGTTTCTGTTGTTCACGCGGGATGCCGATGCCTGTATCGCTTACCTCAAAGCGGATAGTTACTGTGTCGTGTTGCAGGGTTAGCAATTGGGTTTTCAGGCAGACTGTTCCCTTTTCGGTAAATTTGATGGCATTGCTGAGCAGATTGCTGAGTACTTGCGAGAGCCGTACCGAATCGCCTATGACCTGCAAGGGAATACGCGGATCTAATTCCAGTTTCAGCGAGAGCGATTTTTCCTGTGCCTTCGCCTGAAAAAGTTGCTCCAGACCTATCAGCAGCTCCTTGAGGTTCATATGGAGCAGCTCCAGCTCCACTTTGCCCGATTCCAACTTATTGAAATCCAGTACATCGTTGAGAATCACCATCAGGTTATCGGCAGCAAACTTGAGGATTTTGATCTTGTCTAACTGCTGCGGGTCTGTTACTTCGTACATCAACAGGTTTGCCATCCCAATAACGGCATTCATTGGGGTGCGAATTTCGTGGCTCATGGTGGACAGGAACTGCGACTTGGCTGCAACTGCCTGTTCGGCTTCTTTTTTAGCCTGATTGAGTTCCATTTCGCGATGTTTGCGGTCGTTGATGTCCTGCAAAAGCCCCAGAATGCGCGTCACCCGTTCCTGATCTTTAGCGAAAACGGCGTGTCGGAGTTGTACCCACTTGTAGTCGCCTTGATCGGTTTGCAGACGAAACTCAACCTCTACGATGCCGACTCTGCCGCCTACTACTTGGCTGATTGCTCTTTCGACGCTGTCTCTGTCGTCTTTGTGTATTAGCTCAGCAATTTTTTCCAAGCGAAAAGGATTAAAAAAGCGTGCATTATTACCAAAAAAATCGCTTAGATGTTCATTTTGGAAGGTAAAAGAATTTGCTTTTACATCGTACAGAAATACCAGATCGGGAATGGCCTCAGCCACTTTGCGGATCAGCTTTTCCGTCTCTATCAGCGCTTGCTGTGCTTTCTTTACTTCTGTCAGATCTGTGATAACGGCAATAAAATAGGGTTCGCCCTGCGTACTGATGCGCGAAAGGGACAGTTTAGCCGGAAACTCTTCACCTTTGCTATTGCGCATCTGTACTTCCATAAAGCAAACCTGTGGGGATGATTTATTATCCCATGCAGGAATACGGTCGGACTGATGCCCTACAATAAACCCTGCAAGGTCTTTGCGGTGTTCGCGGACAAGAAAATTGACCAAATAGTGCAGCGGAACTTTGTGCGACGAGAGTTGTAGCAGGTTAAGCCCAGCGTGGTTCATCATGGTAAACCTGCCAAAACTGTCTAACGTACAGATGGCCTCCGATGCATTTTTGATAATAAACTCTAACTGATTTTTATTGAATTCTAACTGCTGGTTGGTTTCGCGCAACTCTTCCATGCTGGCCTTAAGCTCTTCCTGATAGTTGCTCAGATTTTCGTTCAGGTGGATGACCTGTTCGTACACATTGCGCGATTCTGCTTCTCTGGCAAACCACTCGCTCACATTGCGCACCCGCAGCATAATGCGATTGGTATTTGTGCGACGAGCACTTATCTCAACCCATATGATGTCAGTTTCATTGTTGGGAGGGCGTATCCGGCAAGTCTGTTTGAAAGGAATGCGGGTAGATAAGTTTTTTTGTAACTGTGTCAGGTCGTTTGGCTCAAAGCTATTCCAAAAAATATCGTTGTTATCTATGATAGCTGCCGCTGTCTGCTGCCAAATGCTTGTCACAGCACTATTTGCGTAAATAATTCGATTATCCTCAAATAGTAGGTAACTGTCGTCAGCAACATCCAAAATCTCCTGCTGTATGTTGAATGTCAATTCCATCGTCTGTTGGTATCTTGGAAAAGGCGGATATTAATCTACAAAAAATTTGAAAGTATTACCGGTTGGTTGATTTCATTTAAAAAAACATATGCTCTAATAACAAAAACTGACTGCTTATCAGCGCATTGGTGAATGTAATGATTTTAAGAGAAAACACGACGTTCTTATTTTTTTACAGCTATCTTTGTATGTTTTTATGCCGAAAGTGGCTGTAATTTATGCAATGCGCGACAAGTAAGCGCGATAATATTTATATGAAGAATAAAATTTTAGCAATCTATCGAAGCAATGAATTGTACCGTCAGGTACTGCTTTTTGGTATTGTTGGGGTGATCTCTGCGGCAAGTGAATTTGGGTTATTGATCCTTCTGGTAGAGAAGTTTGCATTGGGTTATATGCAGGCTAATTTTATAGCCTTTTCTTTGATTATTGTTGCCAATTACATAGCCAGCCGCTTGTGGATTTTTGGGGCAGGCTCTTTTTCCAAAGGGCTTGAGTTTATCAGTTTTTTTATTGTTGTACTGATCGGCTTGGGAATTAATCAACTGTCTATGTATTTCTGGGTGGAAAATTTTACATTGGACTACCGTCTTGCTAAGGTGCTTGCCCTTGCGCTGGTAGTTATCTGGAACTTTTTGGCAAAAAAGTACTTTGTTTTCAGAAGACGCAGATCCGGGGTAGCTGTTACCAAAGTAAGACCGTAGAACAAATCACAATTTTTTCATAACTTAAAGGCTCAATTTGATAATAGTTATGAAAATGGAAGCCAAAAGAATTAGTGTAACCCCTGAAGCTGTTGAGGTCATAGATCGGCTGCGCAAGGAGCACGGCCCGCTGATGTTTCATCAGAGCGGCGGCTGCTGCGATGGCTCCGCACCGATGTGTTTTCCGGTCGGCGAGTTCCGCGTCGGGGATAACGACGTGTACTTAGGCAGCATTGCCGGCTGCGAGTTCTACATGGCCGCCGATCAGTTTGAATACTGGCAGCATACACACCTGACTGTAGATGTAACGCCCGGTCGGGGGGCAAGTTTTTCACTCGAAATTCCGCTGGGGATTCGCTTTGTTATTAAGTCGCGCCTGTTCACCGAAGAGGAAGCTGCCAATCTGGAGCCGGTTCGCATGGGGGCAGCAGCGTAATCACATCTTCAATTTTTTGAAAAGACTTTCAGGTATCAGCTTGATAATGAGCATGATCCATCGCCACACCCAAAGGGTGTAGATGATGTTGGTTCGCTTTTGTAAAGCCTTGAAAATATCGTTGGCTACCTGCTGCGGCGAGGCTGTCAGCAGGGGAGGAAGCGTCAAATGTTCAGTCATTTTGGTGGCAATGAAGCCCGGCTTCACGGTGAGCACATGTACGCCGCTGTGTGCCAATCGGTTGCGCAAGCCCGAAAGATAGGCAGTAAAAGCTGCTTTAGCACTGCCGTAAATGTAGTTACTCTGTCTGCCGCGCTCGCCTGCCACCGAACTGATGCCGACAATACAGCCGCGTTTTGCCTGTTCCATGCTTTGGGCGACAAGGTTCAGGATAGAAACTGCGCCTGTGTAGTTTGTGTCTATGATCAGATGCGCTTCGGCAAAGTTTTGCGCGGCCTTCTCTTGGTTGCCCAGATAACCAAAAGCTGCAATGACAATCTGCGGCTGTGGATCTAACCGTGCCCAAAAGTCGGCGTGCGTGTCGTAGGCAATTGCATCAAAGTAAACCGCTTTTGCTGCTACGCCGTGGCGAATGACAATATCTGCCGCAAGGTTTTGCGCTGCCTCCAACTGCCGCGCAGCAACAATGACAGCATGTCCGCCTTGAGCAAAGCGGCGGGCGAGTGCTGTTCCTACATCGGAAAGCGCACCCAAAATCAGTACAGGGCTGTTCATAGTCCGACAAATAAACGCTTGGACTGCAAGGAAGCAAATTTTCCTTCAGGATTGTAAGTACGGACTATTCTGAGGAATTCTTCAATGTTCGGATAGCCTGCCTGAAAAACTTCAGGTTTCATGCGGGCATCTTTGGTCAGGTAAATACGTCCGCCAAAATCCAGTACAACGCGGTCTAATTCGTCCAGAAATTGGAACAGTCCTTTGCGCACAGGGAAATCCAGCGCAAGCGTATAACCCTCCATCGGAAAGGAAATGAGGCTTTCCTGCTTGCCGAACAGCTTCAGTACGGCTAAGAACGATCCCCAGCCTTTTTTGCTGATGCGCTGCAAAATTTCGGTCAAGCCGCGTTCCGATACCTCCAGCGGCAGTACAAACTGGTACTGTACAAAGCCACTGCGTCCGTACATGCGATTCCAATGGTGAATGGCATCCAGCGGATAGAAAAATCCGTCGTAAGGAATCATGCTATCCATCACACGGCGGTAGTTCTTGTGGTAATACAGAAAATTGAAGACGCGTACCGAGAAGTTGTTCAGCACAAATTCGGGGAAATGGAACGGCACGGTGAGTTTCATTTTGGGCGGCAGTTGCAGGTGCTTGTCTGCAGGAATGCTCTTTAGCTCATCGGCGGTGGCGTGTTCGCCCGACATCATAATGCTTCTGCCAAAGCCATCGCCGCTTTTGAGGCAGTCAATCCACGCCATTGAATAGGTAGCATGTTTGTATTGCTCAAATAAAGAAATGATTTCGCTAAGGTTGCGGGCTTTGATCTGTCGCTGACGGATGTAGGCTGTTTCTACTTTTTTGAGTTGGAAACATACGGTCAGGATTGCACCTGTCAGACCCATGCCGCCGCAGGTAGCAACAAAAAGGTCGGTGTGCTGTTCAGGCGAGCAGCGGATGATTTCGCCCTTGCCCGTAAATACGTCCATCCAGCGGACGTGCTGCCCGAAAGAGCCGTCCACATGGTGATTTTTGCCGTGTACATCGGAAGCTACTGCACCGCCGACGGTGATAAATTTAGTGCCGGGCGTAACAGGAAGAAACCAGCCCTGTGGTACGATAATGTCCAATAAGTCGGCAAGTGTAACACCCGCCTGACAGGTTATGATACCGTTTTTGACATCAAAGGCGGTAACCTTGTCAAACTTGAGCGCAGATACTATGCGGCGATCGGAAAGCGAAGAGTCGCCGTAGCAACGCCCGTTACCTCTGACAATGAGTTCGTCGCTGGTGTCAAAAGTCTGTTGCAAGGCTGCCACGTCTGCAAAGGAAGTTTCGGCGGTAGCTACCAGTGGGTAGTTGCCCCAGTTGGCTACTAAGTTTTTCATAGGGAAGTTTGTTTGTTGATGAGGTTTACACCAAAAGCGAGTCCAGCAGTCCGCGGTAGTAAATCAGCGCATAGAAGCTGAGCACCCAGCCGACCAAACAAGCCTGAATAAACCTGTCGCGATACAGAATTTTGACGGGAGAACCGGAATTGTTTTCCATGAAGGTAATCTGGAGATAGCGCAACATACCAGCCAACACAAAAACGAAAGTGTAGTATACCCGATGCGTGCCTAAGCGTTCTGTTACTTCCGGTGAAATGGTATAGGTCAGGTAGGCGACCAAAATAACGGCAGTAATCAGCCCTGTAGCAAGGTTGATAAACTCAAGGCTATACCCTTTAGAGGCTTTGCGAACATCAAGCCCTTTGGCGGCTTTGATTACCAGATCGTCGCGCCGTTTGGTAATAGCAAGGAATAGCGCCAACAGGAAGATCATAATAGTCAACCATTCGGACACATAAATATCTGTCAGTGCGCCACCTGCTTTTACGCGCAGTACAAAGCCCAGCGCAACAATAAAAATATCCAGAATAGAGATGTGCTTCAGCCCCATTGAATAGGCGACGTTCAATCCTACATATATCATAAGGATGAAAAGAAACTTGGTGTGCAGCCAAAATGCCAGCCCAAAACTGCCTGCTATCAGTAGGGCAAAGAGTACAAAAGCCATTGGCACTGAAACCGTACCTGCTGCCAACGGGCGTTTGCATTTTTCGGGGTGCTGCCGATCGGCAGCAATGTCCTGGTAGTCGTTCAGCACATAAATACTGCTCGCCGCCAGACTGAAAGCCAGCCAGCCCCAAAGCAAGGGTAACATTTTGTCTGTTTCATACAAACTACCCGCAAAAAATACAGGTAGGAACAAAAAAAGATTTTTGATCCAGTGCTTAGGTCTGAGCAGTTGCACATAAGCGCTTAGCGTTGCTGGATACCAATAGGGTTTTGCAGTGGCCTGAATCGCCGTCTTATGATTTAAGTCCATTTCTTTAAATAATAATAGTGAGACTTTACAAAGTACAATTGCGCAATATTGCAATTTTTTTTATGATTAATTGCTTATGTAATATATTAACCATATATTGCAAATATACGTAATAAAAATGAATCTTTAAAATTCGCAACACGTTTTTATACGCACTATAATGGCTTTTTTGCCTTTAATATGCTCAAATTAAAAAAATTAGTACACGTGTTGTTTTTTAATTTTTTTTTCATAATTTTACAATATGATTATTCTAATAGAGATAAATATCATGCCTATTAGGATAAAGTAATAGTAAATCGCAAAAAAGTGCAATTTGAAAATACAACTCTGATGAAACAGTTAATCTTCACACTAACGACATTCTTCGCTCTTGCACTCGGCAGTGTAGGTTTTGCGCAGACTACGGTATTTAATCCGGACGACCCGGTTGTTCGCTGTCCTTGTAACCCCTTGCCGCCGCAGCCTCCTAACGGACAGGTAGGTAAGTGGGTAGCTACGCGAGTTGTTAATTGGGCTAATGACGATTTCAAAGCTTATATCTATAAGGGTATGGCATTTCGCGTTAAGTTTCCGCGCAACTTCAAAACAGATCCGGCCGATAAACGCTACCCGATGATCGTATTCCTGCACGGTTTGGGCGAGCGCGGTCCTATCAGCGACAACGAGCGCCAGCTCCTGACCGGTGCTGCCCAGCGCCATCAGGCACAGATCAATAGCGGCGCGTTCGACGGTTTTGCTTTATTTCCTCAAAATACAAGTGGCAGATTTGGCAACGTTGCCATTATTGCTGAGTTAGTAGAAATTATGATTAATCAGGTGCGGATAGATCCTTTCCGTGTAACGGTGCACGGGCTTTCTGCCGGTGGTGCCGGTGTTTGGGACATTATTACCCGTCATTCGTTACAATTTGCAGGTGCAGCACCGATGAGTGCGGTAAATAACAATCCTGTTAATTTCCGTTTTTCGCCTATTTGGCATTTTCAAGGCGCTTTGGACAATAATCCGAAGTTGGCGGATGCATTGAACAAAGAAATTTCCATGAAGGCTGCCAATGCGAATTACAAACTGACTGTTTACCATGATCTGGGACACAATACGTGGAGCAGAGCTTACCAAGAGCCTGATTTTTTACCTTTCCTGAACAGGGCCAATAAAACAAATCCGCATGTGATTGCAGGACGACACCAGGTTTGTCCCGGTGAGCCTATCAATGTAACTATGGGCGTAACACCGGGCTTCAATGGCTATGAATGGCGCAGAAATGGAGTAGTGATTGCAGGGGCTACTACTAATACGCTGACAACAACCCAAGACGGCACGTACGATGTACGCGTTCTTCGCGGTACAGAGTGGTCTTACTTCTCACCTATTCCTGTTGTAGTTACGGTACGTCAGCCAACCCCTGCCGTTACGATCGGTGTTAGCAACAGTACTGTGTTGCCCGATGGCGCAGGTAGAACCAGAGCTACGCTTTCCGCACCGGAAGGCTACCAGTCTTACCTGTGGTCTAATGGTGCTACTACGCGTACCATAGAAGTAGGCGCGGGTACTTACACCGTGCGCGTTACCGAACCTGAAGGATGTATCAGCGCACCGTCTGCCCCTGTAGTGATCCGCTCGGCTAATGCTGCCGGCTCGCCTGCTGCTCCGACTAACTTTACAGCAACAACAACGAGCGAATCGGTAATTGAACTTAACTGGCAAGATGTAGCCGACAACGAGACAGGTTATGAACTGTATGTTTCTACAGGCCCCAACACAGGCTTTGAAATGGTTGGATTGCTTCCTGCCAACACGACGAGCTTTACACACACAGGACGCGAGGAAAACACAACTTATTTCTATCGCCTTCGCGCTATCAACGCCAATGGTTCACACCCTGTAGTAACAGCTTCTGCCACAACTTTTGCCGACAGACAGGCGCCAAGTACGCCGCAAAACCTGCGGGCAGGCTTGAAATCCCGCAACTTCATCACACTCCTTTGGGACGCCTCTACGGATAACGTAGGTGTAATGCTGTACGAAATTTTCCGCGACGGACAGTTGGTGGGCACTTCTACTAGTCCTTCCTTCACATCTGACAATCTGGTGGCATTTCAGACATATCGCTTTCAGGTACGCGCCCGCGATGTGGCAGGGAATCAATCGCCTATGAGTGCTTCTTTTGCTACCTCGGCAAGCAACGACGGTCTGTTTTGGTCTTACTATTCAGGGTTCTTTGGCAGCCTTCCACAAATCGAAGATGCTTTGCCACTCAAAACAGGTACTTCTCAAACCTTTGATCTTTCCTCGCGCGAAGAGCAGGAAGGCTTTGCTTTCAAGTTCGAAGGCTTTATTACAATCCCGACAACGGGCAGTTATACCTTCTTCACCCGCTCCAGCGATGGCAGTGATCTGTGGATAGATAACAGAAGGGTTGTCAATAACGATTTTAATCAGAATATGACTGAGCGCAGCGGTATGATCACACTAAATGCGGGTACTTATCCGCTGATGGTGCGCTTCAGAAAAAATACCGGCAACATTGGGCTGGAAGTGCGCTGGCAAGGCCCCGACATCAGCAAGCAGCTGATTCCTGCAAGTGCCCTGCGCGATAATTTCACCCCTACAGGCATTCCTGCAATGCCAACCAACGTTACAGCTACTGCCAACAGTCACAGCCAGATCACCGTCAACTGGACGGATAACAGCGACAACGAGTTAGGTTTTGAGATTTTCCGATCTACTAACAGTGTAGATGGTTTTATTTACGTAGGAAATGCTCCTGCTAATGCTACGTCCTATGTTGACACAGGTTTGGAGCCAAATACCACTTATTTCTACAGAGTCCGCTCGACTGCCACAACCGGCAACTCGGCTTTTGAAGTTGCTTCATTAGAATGGGCCTATTACGAGGGCGCTTTTACTAATTTGACGCAGGTGGCTGCTACATTACCACTGAGAACAGGCATTTCGACCAACTTCTCATTAGAACCACGTTCGGTTGCTACTAACTTTGCTTTTATTTGGACAGGCTTTCTGCAAGTGCCTGCGGCAGGTACATATACCCTGTTTACCCGTTCAGACGACGGCAGCGATTTCTGGGTTGGCACTACCCGAGTAGTCAACAACGACTTCAACCAAGGTATGACCGAGCGCAGTGGAACTTTTAATTTCCCTACAGCAGGTGCTTATCCGATCACATTGCGCTACCGTCAGGCAACAGGTGGCTTTGGGCTGGAAGTTCGCTGGCAGGGCCCGGGTATTGCCAAGCAACTGATTCCTGAGGCAAATCTGATTCGCGGTCTGAATCGCGCTACTACGCTGGCGCCCCCTGCTGCGCCGCCTGCCGCACCGGAAGGGCTGACAGCAAGGACGATCACCCCAACATCAATCGAGTTGATCTGGATGGATAACTCGACTAACGAAGAGCGATTCGACATCTTCCGTTCTACCGATCATGTGAACTTTACCAAAGTAGGACAGGTAAATGCCAACAATACAGAAGAGGCTTCTTATACCGATACAAATCTGGCAGGCAATACGCGCTATTATTATCAGGTAAAGGCAGTTAACATCGCAGGTGCTTCTGCGCCAACTACGGGCGACTTTGAAACAGGTAACAATGCGCCTGTGATAGAAGCCATACCTGCTCATGTGGCACGCACCGGACAGGCCTACAGCGTCTTCCTACGCGCTACCGATCCGGACGGCAACACAGTATCGTTCAGTGGTGTAGGTTTGCCTGCTTTTGCCTCGATCAGCAACACGGGCAACGGCAGAGCGACCCTGCAAATTGCGAGCAATAACACGGCTGGTGCATACACTATTCAGGTGCGCGCTACCGACAATCTGGGTGCGCAGAGCGATGCCTCTTTTGCATTGACAATCGGCGATAATCAACTGCCTGTGATAGCAGTTGCTCCTTCGGCAAATATTACAATGAACGAGGGCGATATTCGCACCATCACTATTGCTGCGAGCGATGCAGACGGCGATATACCTGCAATTTCAGCAGTAGATCTGCCTGCATTTGCAACCTTTACAGAGAGTGCGCCCGGCAGCGCTACGATGCGCCTTGCAACGCGATACATTGATCAGGGCAGCCATGCATTTCGCATTGTAGCAACGGATGCGGCAGGCTCACAGGTTTCACAAACGATCAGCGTTACGGTGAACGACGTGAACCCCAACTTCCGCGTGATGATCAATATTAACGGTGGCGGCGATGCACTGAACGTAGCGCCTGCGCCATGGAACAACCTGTCCAGAAATCCAACCACAGGCATGACCGTTAGCAATCTGCTGACAGATACAGGAGTAAATTCAGGCATCAGCCTGCATTTCCCTACAACATGGGGCGGAGCATTTAATGCAGGAGCAACGGGAACCGGCGATGTGCCTAACAGCGTATTGCGCGGCTACTATTGGTTCGGTATTTTCGGCGCACCTAATACGGCAACTATTCGCGTTACGGGCTTGCGCAGACAGCTGCCGCTTTCTTTCCGCTTTCTTGCCAGCAGCGTATTCAGAAATGGCGGCGTAACCGATAATGGCTCTACTGTATTTGCTATCGGTAACCGTTCGGTTTCTGTACGGGCAGAAGGCAATCCGGGCAACTTTGGTGCGCTGGACAACATCCTTGCAGACGACAACGGCGAGGTGTCTATCCAGTTGTCAAAAGATCCTAATAACTTGGAGCCAAGTGCAGGCTATATCAATGCCCTGATCATAGAATCTAACTACGACGGCAGCGTGCCTGATGTGCCATCCAACCTGCGTATAGCTGTTCGCCAGCAAACAAGCAGCCTGTTGGTTAGCTGGCAGGACAATGCCAACAACGAAGACGGCTACGAACTGTGGAGAGCAACTTCTGCCAACGGGCCCTTCGTCCTCATACACACCACAGCACCTAATCAAACTTCGTTTGATGACAGAACAGCCGTAGGCACTGCCTATTTCTACTACAAGGTGCGCGGCGTAAATATGAACGGGGCTTCCGCATTTACCAAAGTAGTTAGTATTGTTACGCCGAATTTTGCGCCGCGCTTCGACAATCTGAAAGATTTCCGCCTGCGCAATACCGAATCGGTTGCTTACGACCTCGTTGTGTTCGACAGTCCTGACGACAACGTTACTGTTACGATCGAAAACCTGCCTGCATTTGCTACCTTCAACGATTTGGGCGGTGGTAACGGGCAGCTGATTATCGCCCCTTCGCTCAGCGATATTGGTACTTACAAATCTATTACGGCAATTGCAACAGACAATAAAGGTGTGCAAACCCGTGAAACGTTTGAGATTGTTATCACCAATAGCAAACTGACGACTTACTACGTTAATATCAATGCCGTAATGCCGGCTCCTGCACCTTGGAATAATTTTACAAGGCTACCCCTGAACGGTGCAAGCCTGCAAAACCTCAAAGATGAATTTGGTAACAGCAGCCCGATAGATGTTACGCTGATCAATGGTTGGGTAGGTGCTAACAATGGCATGGAAGACCGGTTCTTGGGGGTTTCTTTCGGAGACAACTCAATGGAGCTGCCCGACGTGGTAATGAAAACTTACTATTTCGATCAGGTATGGGCACCTAACAGAGAGATTTCTATCAGCGATTTGCGTCCTGACAAGCGTTATAACCTTGCCTTCATGCTGAGCTGGAACACAGGCGGAGCTAACATAAACACGATTACGATCAACGGTGTTTCGCAAAGTGTGAATGCCACAGGCAACTATACCCGTTTCATTCGCTTCAACGATTTGCAGCCGGATGCCAACGGACGTATCCTGATCCAGTTCTCAAGAGCAAACATCACCACATGGAATGCCTTGATTATTGAGGAATTTGATGCGCAACCTGCCGTCCCTAATGTACCGACAAGACTTACAGCCGAAGCTGCTTCGCTGACAAGTGTACGCCTCAACTGGCGCAGCCATGGCGGCGGCCCTACGTTTTTCGAAGTATATCGCTCAGGACACCCAACAACAGGCTATGCGCTCATAGCTACAGTAGCTGGAAATACTACTACCTTCTTAGACAATAATTTGGTAAGCGGCCGCCGCTACTACTACCGCATCAGGGCGCTCAATGGCAACGGAAATTCCGATTACACAGGTGTGGTAAACGTAGTTACGCCTTCGCAGATCGTACACATCAACTTCAATCAAAACAACCAAAACAATGCTGCTGCACCTTGGCGAAACACAAACAATGTACCTGTAACAGGTATTTTGGGACGCGCCTTGCTGTCAAATATTTTGAATTCACAAAACGTAGCTTCAGGAATAAATATCCACTTAGACAACTACTTCGACGGATCTAATCCGTTTGGGCCTACGACGGGTAATAATAGCGGTATAGTTCCTGACAACGTCATGCGCACGTTCTACTTCACCGAAGTAGGCACCGAAGGTCGCCTGCGCCTGTCCGGCTTGGTTGATAACCAACGGTATAACCTGATTTTCTATGCAGGTACTACCTTCCAGAATTTCAACGGCAACACGATTTACACAGTACACGGCAATCGTCGGGTAGCGCTCAACCCGCAAAATAATACGACCGAAGTAGTGCGTATAGACGGCGTTGCACCTGTCAATGGTCAAATTCCGATTTCAGTAGTAGGCGCACCAACGATCCAGTACGGCTACATTAACGGACTGACTGTGCAGATATTCGACCCTAATGCACCCGATGCAAGCACCCCGATAGGTCGGCTAGAAGCCGAAGAAAACGCACCTGAAGGACGCAACAGCGGTGGCTTGGGCGACATGGGTGTAACACCGGAGGAACACGGAACGGTTTTTCCCAACCCCTTCACACAGGCGCTCAACGTTAAACTCAATATTGAGCAGGACCAAGAAGTTGCTTTCCACCTGTTAGATGGCGCAGGGCGTTTGATGATGACCGATACCCGCTACCTCTACAAAGGTTTGCAGGTAGCCCAGATAGATGTAGGCATGCTTGACCTGGCAAAGGGTATGTATTATCTGAAGGTAGAAACGACTGCCAACGGTAAAACTCGTACAGCCAAATTGGTAAGAGAATAGCTAAGGCCTCTTGCAGTAAATGACTCGCCGGGCAATCCTTAGAGATTGCCCGGATTTTTTTGTCTGCTCATTGTTTGTTTTATTGCCTCTCAATTCGATTTCGCCTGATATAGCCTAATAGATGAACTCATCCTATATTCCTGCATTAGACGGCACCCGTGCTTTGGCAGTGTTGTTGGTAATGCTGTTCCATTTCCACCACTATCCCTTCGGCGCTTTTGGGCTGGGAGTAGGCTGGGTAGGGGTACAGTTGTTCTTTGTACTCTCAGGCTTTCTGATTACGCGCATCCTGATCCATGAAAAGCAAAAACCGCTGGGAGCATACCTGAAGCGGTTCTACTGGCGGCGAACGCTGCGCATCTTTCCTGTCTATTTTGCTTATTTGCTGGGTGTTGCTGCGCTTTTCCTGCTGACAGGCGAGCCTGAGCCTTTTGGCAAATACGCTTTGTCGCTTTTTACTTATACCTATAATTTCAGCCGCCTTTTTACCGACTGGCAGCACAGCCCTATGCTGACGCATCTCTGGTCGCTTTGCGTAGAAGAACAATTTTATCTGATCTGGCCTTTTGTCGTCTATTTTTCTTCACAACAAAGCCTGAAGCAGATCGTAGTAGCGTTGTGGGTACTCTGTCCTGTATTGCGCTGGCTGCTCGCGGACTACCTGCAAACCTATCTTCCCGATGATGCGGCAGGAGAGGCCGTTTACTGGTTTACCTTCAGCCATTTCGATGCTTTTGCGACGGGTGCAGCCATACATCTGTTTGGCTGGCAGCAAAGCACACAAGCAGGTAGTTGTCTCATAGGCACGCTGTCTTTGCTGCTGGCAGCCGGGCTTTGCAATGATTACCTGACGGCAACGAATGCAGATCTAACCTCCTTAGGCTTTCCGATTGGTGGACTTGCCAATCTACAACATGTTTGGTCGTACACCTTGCTCAATTTTGCCTTTGCAGCATTTCTTGCCTGGCTAATGCAGCGTCAGGGGCGTACTTTGTTTGCACACCCTTTACTTGTCCGCGTCGGTCAGGTTTCCTACGGGATTTATCTCTTCCATTGGGCTATTCTCGGCATTTTTGCCAAAGTCTTAGCCGGTTTTTCAACAGGGGTGATCGCGAGCGCTGCTATGTTTACAGCCTACACAATCCTTGTTTATGTGGCTGCATGGCTGAGTTTTCGCTATTTCGAGTCATGGTTTCTGCGATTTAAGGGGCATTAATGCGGTAGTGCGCTTCTATTGGGTTGTGTTCCTGAGGGACAAAGGAAGGATGTGCCCGATAGTAAACAGGCTTCAGATCGGCACTGGCAAACTGGTAGTCAATCCTGATCGGGAGCGCCCATTTTCCATAGCGGAAAGACGTTCCCCAGCCGCTTCCTGCTTCGCAGAAGGCATCCGTCAAGCCGCTTTGCGAAAGTTGGCGGTAGGTGTAGGTCAACGCGGTCTCATTCAAATCGCCACAGAAAATGATAGGATAAGGGGAGCCACCCAAGAAGCGCGCTAAACTGTCCGCTTGCATTGCTCGTTCGCTTGCCAGATTAAAATATTGCTTGAAATGTATGCGTGTAAACTTATGCAAATCGAAACTGTGCGATGTCAAATGTGCATTGACAATGCGCAGCGTGTCTGCCTCAATCACGACATCAGCAAAAATAGCTATGTTGTCGCGTTTCTTTTTCAGTACAACTCCCTGTTTGACAATGGGATATTTGGAAAAAATCGCCATTCCGAAAAAGATAACGCCATTGTGCCGGTCGTTGGGTTCGGGAAATGCTATATGCGGATTATTACGGGAAATACTATAGCGGGTATTAAAAACTACTGACTTAGGATCATCATAAAATTCCTGCAAGCACTTGATGTCGGCTCGATGCGCTGCTACCCATTCTTTGATATATGCCGCATCTGCATTGGCCGCCTTGTCTGCATACGCGTCTGTATATAAAGTGTGATTATGAAAATGTCCGCTGTTAAATGATAGGACGTTAATACTTTTGTGAGCGTTCAATGCTACCTGAGCGGAAGGGATGCCGCTTTGCCAAAGCTTGGGCAGGTGAACGAACGAAAAATAAAGTAAAACCGTCAGCGGAAACCACGCCGTATGACTCTTGTAAAACGACGACAGTAACAGCCAACCTACATTAACAAACATCAGCGGAATGATTGTTAAGTTGAGCAGCGAAACCATCGGATAATTTACGGGCGAAATGTGGTTCGAATAGATCACGCAGATGCTGAAGACAAACAGCGCAATGGTTTTGAACCACCAGATGCGATGAATCCGATTTTTAAACGAACTTTTGGATGCGGTCGGCACAGAAGCAACAGGTTGCAAAGGATTTGAAGTTGGTTGAAGCGTTGGCGTAGTTCCTTATTTTGACCCAATTTAGCCATGTAATTTTTAATCCAAAAATTAACGTTTAAAAAATCTGAAAAATCTGATTTTGCCCTTTATCAAGTATTTACACGCAAGTAATACAGATAAAGACTCGAAAAAAACTTGTAAGATTATGGCGCTTTGGCAACTAATTTTAACCGAGCTGCGGCAGTTTTGGCGCGAGCCGGGCGCGCTTTTCTGGACGCTCGTATTCCCGCTGGGCTTGGCAGGTGCGCTGGGGCTTGGTTTCAGCAACCGCAGCGAGCCGATCTATGTCATTGCCATTGAGGTAGGGGAGATGCCGCCGCTGCTGCAAAGCCTTTACCAGTTGCCGCGCGAAGGTCAGCCACAGTTTGCTATCCGGCAGATGAGTGCAGAGGCAGCTATGACGGCGCTCAAACGCGGCGAAATACTGCTGCTCGTAGCCAAAGACAGCAGCGGCGATTTTACCTTTCGCTTCGATCCGGCCAACAGCGAAGCCCGGCAAGCCTTCAACGCGCTGGAAAATATGATACTCCGCCAAACTGCCACCACACCGCCGCTGACCATCGCCCCCGTAACTACACAAGGCTACCGCTACATAGATTTTCTCATACCCGGATTGCTGGCAATGAGTATTATGAATTCCTGTATCTGGGGTATCGGCTGGACGCTGGTCGAGTATCGCGTTAAGAAGTTGCTGCGCCGCATTGCTGCCACTCCTATGCGCAAAACCGATTTCCTACTGGCGCAAATGATTACACGCCTGCTGCTGCTGATGCTCGAACTGGGGCTGATGATTGGTTTTGCATACAGCTTTTTTGGGGTAGTCCTGCAAGGCTCGTGGGCGGCTTTTGCCCTGATTGTGCTGGCAGGTACGTGGGCTTTTTCGGGGCTGGCCTTCCTCATGTCCAGCCGAACGGCTAAGACTTCGATCGCCAACGGGCTGATCAACGCCATCACCCTGCCGATGACTGTTGTTTCAGGGATCTTTTTCAGCTATCAGGGTTTTCCCGAGCCACTGGTCAGCCTAATTAAGTGGCTGCCGCTGACGCTTCTGGCAGACTACCTCCGCAGCATTTTCAACGAAGGTTACGGATTGGCGCAGGTAGCCTTGCCCGCAACTGTTCTATTTGTTTTAGGCAGTATCTTGTTTACATTGGCCTTGCGCATCTACAAATGGCAATAGAGTACCGATTTTACCAACTTACTACATGATTAGGATTGATAAAAAACTGCTGAACGAACTAAGCAGACAGGCACGAGCCGCGCCGCGACTGCGGATGAACCACAATTTCCATACATCGCTTTCCGACCCGATCAATCGGATGCTCAATGCAATGGAGCCGGGAACTTATATCCGCCCACACAAACACGAAAACCCCGATAAACGCGAAGCATTTATCATCTTGAGCGGAAAAGTAGCCGTCATTACTTTCGATACAAAAGGAACGCCGCAGCAATGCAGCATACTAACAGCAGGCGGCGACTGCCTCGGGGTCGAAATTCCTGCGGGTACTTACCATACGCTGTTGGTCATGGAAAGCGGAACGGTTTGCTATGAACTCAAGGACGGGCCCTACGACGCAGCTACCGACAAACAGTTTGCCCCTTGGTCGCCTGCCGAGGGCAGCAGCGAATGTATCTCTTACCTCAACACGTTGGCAGATTGGGTACAAATTATCGCAGCACAGTAGTATTGTCCAATGTTCTTATTATACCATTATGAATCGCGTGATGGGTCAATCACCCCGACGGGGTTTAATATCGGTAGGATAACAATTGCCCTCTTTTCTCATTGCTCCATTGCACACATGGCTGTCCAAAAAGCAACACGGACTTTAGTTTGTGATTTGTTAATTACTTGATAATCAAATAGCTACAGACTAAAGTCATGCTGCATTCAGCCTTTTTAGGCAGCTTCGTATGCCAACTTCTTCGTTGCTCCGTTAAGAACTTCACAAATTACCTATTAGTCCATAAAAAAGTAGGGAGGCCATGGTCCTGAAAGTTCCAAATGAATGCCTTTGGGATGCAATTCGTGGCGAGCCTGTTGCAAAACAAGCCCTACTTTTTCGGTTTTTACCTGCGGCACGAGCATCGCAAAACGACCGATCATCTCGTTTGAACGCCCTGATAGCGCCCCGTGTACGAGCGGAATAGAGCGGATATAGCTAAATATTCCTTCGAGCCTGTTCACAAGTCCGGCAGTAATGGCAGTAGTTTCATAGGAAAGCAACCGACGGCAAATAGCTTCCCGCTTGCTTCGAAGTTCCTGCAACTGCGATGGAGGAGCGGTCAGGCTTTTCAGGTCTATCTGTTCCAGTTCAGGGTGTTTGATAGCCGTGTAAAAGGCAAATTCATCGGCCAAGTATAGGGCAAGATGCCAGCAATTGGTATTGCGAAAAAGATTGATCTTGTCGCTTATTTGCGGATATAGCGTTAGCAGATCTCTCAAAAAATGACCCGGGTCGCTCAGTGTAACGCCGGGAAAAACAGGTACTACACCCGTGTACTGCCCGGCACGCAACAGTACCTCCTGATGAAACGATGGATCAACCGCAGTGCCTGCTTTACTTACGATCAAATAAAGCGGCAAATTAACCTGGTTAGAAACAGCTATCAGATTAACCTTGCCACCGAAAGAGTCTAAGGGAAATGCAGCATCTGCAATTCCGTAAACATAAACAGAAGAGTAATGCAAAACCTGCTTGATTATCTGCTGTAAAAATAGCAGTTTGCGCTAAATATTGTGTACAGGTTTCCGATTATGGTCTGCCCCTGCGCATTTTTTGACAACCGGATTGTAACAAATTGATTTTTAGTAGCATCATGCCTATGTGAAACCATAAAAATGCCTTTAATGCCTTTCCGATTCCTCTTTCTCTTGGCGCTGATAATAAAGCTGTACTGTTCAGTTGCAGCGGCACAGCGCCTTGCAGTTTTATCTCGTAGGGATTGCATTGGGTAGCATTGAAATCATCCCTGTTCCTTTTTTTCTGCTTTGTGAGGCTGTCCAAAAAGCAACACGGACTTTAGTTTGTGATTTGTTAATTACTTGATAATCAAATAGCTACAGACTAAAGTCATGCTGCATTCAGCCTTTTTAGGCAGCCTTGATTGACCTATTATGCAATTCACAATGGCATAATCCCGATTTTGAAGACATAAGCAATCCCAAATCCTTTGCCTGCATCTTTTCCAGCCTTGGACAGTCTGGCAGATTAGTTGCAGCTATATTTACAAATAGAAGTTTATACCGACAAAAATGGTATATAAGACTACAAACGGCGACTTTCTACGAGCCGCGCACAGCGCGTTGCCAATTATTTAGTCAGTTGCGGCATCACAGTTAATCGCCTGCACGTCAAAGGCCTCGGCGATACGGCAACAGTCCGCCAACCTAGCCGAAGGGTTGTTTTCCGCCTTGCAGAGGAGTAAATGGACGACTTAGTTAGTACCCGAAAGGGTATATTCAGCTAATTATGCAACAAAATAGTACCCGAAAAGGTACGAAATAGTAAAAAATTGCTATTTTAGTACCCGAAAGGGTATCAATCAGACAGTTATGCAAATTCACGAACTGGTACGTCAAAAGCGCAAACAGGTAGGTCTTACACAGCCCGAACTGGCAATCAAGGCAGGCGTTGGTCTGCGCTTCATTCGCGAACTGGAGCGCGGCAAATCAACGCTACGATTAGATAAAGTCAATCAGGTGTTGCAACTTTTTGGCTATGAGGTAGGTGCGGTACTGCAAAAACGGGGCTAATCATCATGAGAACAGCACAGGTAAAGATATACGACCGCACAGCAGGCAGACTGATTGAAGATGAGGATGGTTATCATTTTCAATATGATGCAGATTATTTACAACTATCTGATGCGGTATCAATTAGTTTGACACTGCCTTTGCAGTCTGAGGCATTTCACAGCAAGGTACTCTTTCCTTTTTTTGACGGACTGATACCGGAGGGCTGGTTGCTGCACATTGTTGAAAAAAATTGGAAGTTGAATCCTCGCGACCGCATGGGGCTGTTGTTAGCATGTTGTCGGGATTGTATCGGAGCCGTAAGTATTGAAAATGATTCAATAGAAATTGCATGAAAAAATGTCTTTTTTGTTATCAGACAATAGTGGAAGAAACCGACAGTATATATCACAAATCCTGTTGCAAAAAAATTTTCCAACAACCACTGCCGCCTGTTTTGCCTTACACACTTGATGATATGGAGCAGATGGCTGTACAGTCAATAGCACGTCATATTGCCCTTAGCGGTGTACAGCCCAAATTGTCTTTAGAGCTGGAGAAGAAAACGCAGCCCGGTCGTCTGACTATTGTAGGTCTCTGGGGAAATTATATCCTGAAACCCCCGCATCAGATTTATCCACAACTTCCTGAAATAGAGGATTTAACAATGAAAATGGCAGCTGCGGCAGGTATCAGTACTGTGCCGCACAGTCTCATTTATCTTCAATCAGGTGAGCTTGCCTACATTACCCGCAGGATAGACCGCACTCGGGCAGGTAAACAACACATGGAAGACTTCTGTCAGCTTACCGAAAATCTGACAGAACACAAATACCGTGGCTCATATGAGCAGATAGCCAAAGCCATTAAGCGATTTTCTACCACACCGGGCTTAGATATTGTTAACTTTTTTGAGCAGGTGCTATTTTCTTTCCTGACAGGCAATGCAGATATGCACCTGAAAAATTTTTCACTCATCTATTTGCCTGATGCTATTCAGCTGTCGCCTGCCTATGATATGGTGGCTACTGCGCTTGTTAATCCTGCTGACAGTGAGGAGCTTGCACTTACACTCAACGGGAAGAAAAGAAAAATCAAAGCAAGTGATTTTGAATCGGCTTGCCGCAATTCAGGAATGACTGATAAGCAATATGCAGGCATGCTGAACAAAATGATGCAGGCTTATCCGAAATGGTTAAAGTGGATAGAGCAAAGTTTTTTACAAGATACGATGAAGCAAGCCTATAAAGACCTACTTATAGAACGTTGCACTCGCCTGCATATGCTTCATCAAAGCTGATAATCTTTACGAACAAGTTTTAACAAGCGATATTACCACTATCTAAACCTTTCAGCACTTTTAATCCATAAAATAGCCGTATTAAACGTCATTATCCGATAATTTAGCACCTTAACTATTGTTTTGACAATAATTTATGTGTTTAAACAACAAAAATTAACGTTAAAAAGTGTTAAAAACCGTGATTTGGGTTTGAATTTTAGTGTGAGGGGGGATATTATTGCGTATTCAATTCCTGCGCAAGAATGAATAACCTTTTTGCGCCGTGGGCTTTAACAATGGCGTATCAATTTTAAACTTACTTAAAAATGAAAAAAGCAATCTTGCTGTTGACCTTGTCAATGGGTCTGTCTTTTGCGTCGTATGCAAACAACTCTACTAATCCTGTGAAACCTGTTAATGAAAAGGCTACTTCTGTTGTAACAACGGAGAAAAGTACTCAGCAGAAAACAGCTGCATATGGTGATTTTGCAGTTTATTGCAGGATATACGATTCTAATGGGAAATTAATCAAAGAATGCTGGCTCTGTGATTGTCCTGCACCCAAGCCAAAGCAAAAACTATAGATGAGTATTAACCTGTAGTGCATTTCCCAAAGAGAAGCGTAGCTTTTGCCTACGCTTCTCTCCTTCAATAAACTTATTCAACTCTTACCAACTAAAACCATGAGAAAGATACTTCTCTCTGCCATATTGTTGTTTTTTTACACAACAATATTATCGGCGCAATGCTATGAATATCGGGTACTTAATCAAGACCAGGGAAATATTATTTCAGAAGCTAAACTTACGGTTTGTGGCAATGAGGTAATATACGAGCGCATACAAAAAGCCGAGCGGAAAAAAGTTGCCAGTGCAGTCATGCATTTATACTTTGAAAATGTCCGCCACTATTACAACAATGCTACGCAGGAGCATATCGTGCAGCGGATTCTTCAGGACGGAACAAAATTAGTTAGCCGCTTTACTTCCAAGCAATTGCCGTGGGTTCTTTCCGGCGGCGAAACTCGTAAAATTGATGGGGTTGCCTGTCAGAAGGCTACGTTGCTTGACCCTAAGTCCGATGAGTTGATAACAGTGTGGTATGCGCCTGAAATTCCTATCAGCTTCGGCCCGCACAGTTTTCATTCGCGTACCGTATTTCTACAAGGTCTTCCCGGACTGATTATGGGAATCAGTTATGGAGGAACCATGACTGGTTTTGAAATACTGCTGGCAGATAAAAAAAAGATGCCCGAACGCACGTTAAAACCCAACTGGGACGGCATTGAAGTACCGCATACGCTAATTGAAAGAGACGATCCGCCGAAGTCGGAGGTTAACAAGTACAAGAAAGCAACAAAATAACTTTTGCGCGTGCAACGGCGCGTGCAACGGCGCGTGCCTCAATAAGAGTTCATTGACGAGAAGCGATTTTACAACTTACTTTGATATTTCTATTATTTGGTAATTTTAACTAAAACCATGAAAAAATTCTTCTCTCTTTTGCCTTGTTATTTGGTTTTGTAACAATGCTTAGGGCGCAATGCCGCGAATACCGCGTACTTAACCAATTTCAGGGGACAACCATTTCAGAAGCTAAACTTACGGTTTGTGGCGATGAGATCTTGTATGAACGTATTCAGAAAACAGAACAAAAGAAAGTTACTTAAGTTACTTATGTAACTACTTATTTGTACTTTGAAAATGTCCGCCATTACTACAACAATGCTACGCAGGAGCATACGGTGCAGCGCATTTTATCAGATGGAACCAAGTTAATCAGCCGCTTTACTTCTAACTCATTGGACTGGGAACTTTCAGAGGGCGAAACGCGCACAATCAATGGAGTGGTTTGTCAGAAAGCCATTTTGCATAGCGAATCTGATGTAGATGATGTAAGAATTGTATGGTATGCGCCTGATATTCCCATCAGTTTTGGTTCTCATGATTTTAGGTCTCGTGTAGCATTTCTGCATGGTCTGCCCGGTTTGATTATGGGCATCGGTTATGAAGGGCAAATGGGCGGTTTTGAAATTTTGCTGGCAGATGAAAAAACTACGCCCGAACGAGCGTTAAAACCCGATTGGGACGGCATTGAGGTTCCCCGACAGTTGATTGAAAGAACTGAACCGCCAAAGTCGGAGGTGAAAAAATACAAGAAAACATCGGGATAACCAACAATAAGTAAATTTTTCCATGAAAGCTATCTTTTACTTAGCGCTCAGCTTATTGCTGGGTGTTCCTTCTCTACTTTTTTCACAGGTAATCATCAGCGGTCAGGTTACTGATCAGGAAACGGGGCAGCCCGTCGGCGGCAGCGTGATTAGCGTTTTACCCGTGAACAGCAAGCAGGTGCTGGCATTTACCCAAAGCAATCCGCAGGGTAACTTTACGCTCAGCTATCAAAAAGAACCCCGAGTAATTATCCTGAAAATCAGGCATTTGAGCTATAAGGAATACGAGCAGACTATACTGCTTGCAGAGGCAGGCAAAGATACAATTCGTATCAAGGCTGTTCTTATACCGCGCTCGGTTGTGTTGGATGAAATTGAAATTAAGGCACCTTCGCCCATCATCGTCAAAAAAGATACAATTATCTACGACATTACGCATTGGCAGCAGGCAGGCGATGAAACGCTGGAAGATGTACTGCGAAAAATGCCCGGGTTCAAAGTTCGTGCAGATGGAGAACTGGAATTTGAAGACCGTCAAATAGACAAAGTACTCATCAATGGCAAAGAATTTAACAGTACCGGTGCGGCTGTTCTTACGCGGTCGTTAGATCCTTCGCGCATTGAAAACGTTGAAATCAGGAAGAAAGAGCAGAGTAAAAAACTCAAAAACAGTTTGTTGGACAGCAAAGAAATCATGGTGTTAGACATCAAACTGAAAGATGAGTTGGACAATTCGCTGTTCGGGCGTTTGCGGGCAACCGCAGGCTTGCAAAGCCAACGACTGTTGCCGGGCGCTTATGTAAACTTTTTCAGTATCAAAGAAAAGTCAGCGACACATTTTTTTGCTGAAAGAGATTTATTGGGCAATCAGGAAATTTCTATTTATGAAATTCGCAACATTGGCGATGAGGCAATGGGTAAATTATTTCAACTGCCTGCCGATTTTGCAGAACTGATGCAGCGCGAAGGTTACAATCAGACTTTGTACGGTTTCAAAGACTATTCGCGCAACGAGCGCAATATTGTGGGGCTTACTTCCAAATATTCATTTTCGCCGCAAGCCGATTTCTACATCGGCTCCTACAATACGTTTAGCCGATTGGGTATTGACCGCAGTTCTGAGTGGCGTTTTCTGCAAAGCGGAGCAGGCGCTTCCTTTGTGCAGCAGCAACTTTCCGAGGATTTGGAAAGCCTGAATAAATTGGAGTGGCGCTACGATACCGAACGCCTGAAAACCCGCATAGACATGAACCTGACCTACACAGACAAGAACCGCCGCACTGCCAATGACGAAACGCTGCAAGCCTTGTTTTATCAGTTCAGGCAAGAGACAGCGCGTTTTTCTGTGATACCCAATGCCCTGATAGAGTACGAGTTAAGCCCTTCGCTGGGTTTGCAATTCAAAACCTCTTATGCGCGGGTCAGCAGCCGTTTTGACCACAGGCTCAGCCACAACGACACTTCTTACATCCGCTTTTTGCAAGATGACACAGGTAGTCTGGTCAATAATTTTGGTCAGGATAGCCGACAAATCAGTCATATGCTGCTTTCTGAGGCAAAGGCACAGTACCAGTCGCGCATCGGTACTTGGAGCGCGGGCTTGCAGGCACAATACCAGCAGTTGGGCAGCGAAAAAAATGCTTTCAGTTTTAGCGAAAACGGACGCAGTTTGTTACCGGCTTCCATATTCAGCGGGCGGCAACTCACCCTGAGCTATACCAAATGGCAGCCCTATGCCAGCCATGAAGCCTCTTTCGGTCGTTTGCGCTTTGAGCAGCAGTGGGGGCTGGGGCTGATGTCCTTTCCCGACAGCAGTGCGCAGATGTCGCGTATGGCAATGCCTGAATTCATGTTTTCCGGTATGTGGAATGGTTTCATCAATATAAATATGCGCTTCCAGCAAAGCCTGAGCGTATTCCCACTGGCAGCGCTGATGTTTGGGCACGACCTGCGCGACTTTCGGCAGATTACGCTCACCCGCCAGATGGCATTTGAGCCGCGACCGGAGCGAGTTGCCAATATTTCTTTCTACAAATTGATTCCCGAAAAAGGCTGGACTTTTTCGCTGGCAGGTGCGCATGGTCGCACATTTAAGGGAGAGCAGTTTTTGCTTGGCGCTGCGCCTTTCATTGCCGGATTTTACAACCAACTTCCGGGAGGATTTTACCTAAGCGAGTTTCAGGTAGATAAGCAGTTTAAAAAATCGCCACTCACTGTCAATACTGTTCACTCATTGATGCAGAACTACATGGAAAATATTGAGCAAGTAACGAATCAGCCTTATCGGGTTCTTACTTCGCGCAGGCAGCACGGTTTAAAGTTGGAGTACCGTTCGCCCCAAAAACGTTTTGGCTATGAATGGGAAAATAAAATATCGCGCTTTGGTTTCAGTTCGGACTTGGGCAACTTGCTAACGGTACAGCACATGTTTTCTTCCGCTCTGGAACTGTACTCCGAGTGGTTTTCCGAAAAGCTGATTGTAGAGCCTGCCGTGCGATATGTGCATTTTTCGGGTGCGCAACAAGCAAATTTTACCAACTTAGCCTGCACGGTTCGCTATCGGCTGGGTAAGATTCGCATTTTTGCCGAAGGTGATAATTTGCTCAACAATCGCACATTTATTCGTCAAGACCAGCAGCCGCTGTTGCTCAGCACAGATGCACAGGTAGTATTTGCCCGCTATGTGCGCATGGGACTCACCTGGACTGTAGATTAACCTGCCGCCATTTTATCTATTTCATACTGCTGAATTAGCTTATTAATTCAGCAGTATATTTTATTGTAGATACCTCAATTACTATTTTTCGGTATATTTAATCCACAAAACAGCCGTCTTAAGTATCATTATCAGATGATTTAGCACCTTAACTATTGTTTTGACAATAATTAAGGTGTTTAAACAACAAAAATTAACGTTAAAAAATGTTAAAAACCGTGATTTGGGTTTGAGTTTTAGTGGGGGGGGTATTATTGCGTATTCAATTCCTGCGCAAGAATGAATAGACTTTTTGCGCCGTGGGCTTTAACAATGGCGTATCAACCTAAATCAAATTAAAAATGAAAAAGTATCTTTTTTCTTTATTGGCTTCTCTGCTAATTATCTCTGCTTGTAACCAGTCCAATGAAATTGCGCCTCAGCAAGACTTTGCAAAAGAGATTATGCACATGAAAACTTCTTACAAGAAGGGACTTGTTACGGCAGCTTCAGCGCTTAAAAGTAATCTCATCCTTAACCCATCTAATGAATTACTGATCAATGAAAAAGGAATCGTCGGTGATGTATTGAATGAAATGAGAAACTCTTATTTTGTCGCATCTGATGAGTTTGTTACTTCGTTTTCAAGTTCTTTTGGCATAAGAACACTGTCAGCATACAGCGACTCCAAGGTGCCGCAATTTGTGAACAGCACAAGCCTAAGCCAACTTTACAATGAACAACAGATGAAATTGGTAAAACCTTTCTTTGAAAAGTTTTAGACAGTACAGGAAATGTATGATGCCAGAAAGTTGACATTAAATTTTCAGGAAAAAGTAGTAGTTTCCACACTCACCCGCGAAGAAAAGATTAAATTACTGTCAGTAAGCACATCCATATTGGCGCTTATTGAGTTCTTAGAAGAAGGCGGCTATGAACGGATTGCACACATTGTAAGTCAGGTCAAATATGGCGCTGATATACCTACTGCGCGTGTAGAGGGCTGTTCGGTTAACTGGGGTGATGTTGCAGCTAGTGCTGTAGCAGGTGGACTTATAGGGGGCTACCTTGGAGCCAAGACTGGTTGTACAGGTGGGATGGTGGCTGGCCCAATAGGTGCGGCAAGCGGGTGTGTTGGTGGAGCCGTCATGGGATTTGCATCAGGATTTACATACAGTGCGATTGGTGGAATTGCTGCAAGTTTGTATCGTACTTGTTTTTAACTCAACCTTACATTCAAAAGATGATGCAGTCAAAATTAAAGCAACTGTTTTTCAGTCAATGGTTTGATATTATTTGCATGTCAATCCTGTTTATGTGGCTAATGCCTCATGGCAGTTTTAACGTAAATGATGCAGGCTTTTACATTTCAATCGCACAAGCTGTTTTGACATCCCTCACGACCCGATACTTGTTAAAAAAGTACCAAAAGGACTACATGGGCAAAAAAAAATAACGCTCAAAGAATTATGTCGTAGTAAAATTATTCTTCCCCCTCATCTAAAAACCCTGCTGACTTCACTCAAAATACTGTTCATTTCTTTGGCATTATTGTCAATCAGACGAATCAGATAGCGCAGTTCGGCGGGGTCTTTTGGTGTTTCCATCCGCAGAATTTCCACCAAGCCCATGATGCGTACCAGCGGCGCGCGTACTTCATGTGCATTTTTGGAAGCGTAGTGAATCAGGCGCAGGCGGCGGTCATGTGCCTCGCTGCTTTTGCGTTGTACCTCTTCTTCCAACTGCTCGTTGAGCAAACTGATTTCTTCGTTAGCGCTTTGTAGCTCCGCATTGCTGGTGCTCAACTCTTTGTTGGTCTTTTCAATCGTCATTTGGAAGCGCGTGTATGCTTTTTTGATTGCATAGGCCAGATACAGCGATACTCCAATGTGAAGGACGGTATCCAGTACAATATTATCATTGTAATAATCTGTAATGACCGGTCCAAAAGCCTGATAGAGCATCAGCCCGCTGAGAGAGACGATGAAGATTGATGCCAGTACCCGCCGTTGCCAACCCGAACCGGCAAATACAATGACAAAACCGATATTGATAAAGTCAAGAGCAAGCGTACTGTTAAAGCCGTTGATGTAGAAAAAAATACCTACGTGTATTGCATGTATGATCAGCAGCGCGGGAAAATATATTTTTTCAAAAAGCTGATGTACCCGGATCAGGTAGATGCTGGTTGCGCTAAACAGTACGAGCAGTACGCTGCCCCATGTGAGTACAGAATAGTCCGAAACGAGTATGTCGCGCACTAAGTATATTGAATTACTGCCGATCAGCCCGATCATGAGCGCCTGCGTAATGTTACTTTCCAATTTAAGCTGCTGCTGTTCCAAGCGATGCCGAGTTTATAGGAAAATTCTTACTGCATCTTATTTAGATATAAATTAGCAGAAAGGCATCACAAGAACAAATAATCAGACAGGAATCGGGCAAAAAAGGAAAGAACTGTCCATTTTCGTACAATAAGTAGATCACTAATGTACACTTTTGTATGAAAAACAGACAATAGCTTAAATGCAATTAATTGATAATCAACTAATTGAACAATTTGGCATCTAAATAGCAATCATTATGCCAACAGATAATGATACCTAAACACAATCTGATTCAACCATGAAAAATATATTCACAACTCTCGCTCTTGTTTTGACTTTTGTAAGCGCTCAAGCCATTGCGAGCGATAAAAAACCCTTCGCTGGCGAAGCTAAAAATAATAATCCGAAAACGCAAATACTGACTTCGTCATTAGATGCTATTCAGGAAGAATTTCTGGCAGAAATACAAGCCTATGTGCACAAAACCTTTGAGGTACCGGCGCGTTCAGTAAATAATCTGAACAAGCCTCAGCACGAAGTTCGCGTATACGACTTATCAGGTAATCTGGTGTACTGCTGCAATGCAAACGAGCAGGCTGATCTGCCCGCAGGTTCCGAGTTGCTGACTGTACATGGCAACATTGCTTACTATATGTTGGTAAAGTAACCTGAAGAAATAATCAGTTGAGAGAGGCTGTCCAGAAAGGCTATATGTAGCACAGACTTCAGTCTGTAATCGTCTGATTATCAAGTATTTCAACGATCACAGACTAAAGTCTATGTTACTTTTTGGACAGCCTTTTTTTATTCAACTACATAGAGCGATCGAAAATATTGTATTTCAATATACAGTAGAAGGCGCGGACACCATCTTTCCAGCCGATTTTTTTGCCTTCTTCGTAGGTTCTGCCGTAGTAGGAGATGCCGACTTCGTAGATGCGGATTTTGGGGACGCGGGCAATTTTTGCCGTTACTTCAGGCTCAAACCCAAAGCGATTTTCCTTTAACTTGATTTTTTGGATAATATCAGTGCGGAACATCTTGTAACAGGTTTCCATGTCGGTCAGGTTCAGATTAGTGAACATGTTGGAAACGAAAGTGAGGATCTGGTTGCCGATAGAGTGGAGGAAAAACAGCACGCGGTGCGGATTGCCGCCCATGAATCGCGAGCCATAAACCACATCGGCAAAGCCGTCCAGAATAGGCTGGAGCAGCAGGTTATATTCCTTCGGATCATACTCCAAATCGGCATCCTGAATAATCAGATATTCGCCTGAAGCCTTGCTAATACCCGTGTGCAGCGCAGCGCCTTTGCCTTTGTTAATTTCATGTTTGTAGTATTGAATATCCATTTCAGGATTGGCTGCCATGTAGCGGAGGATAGCGCCTTCGGTATCGTCTTTGGAGCAGTCGTTGATAATAATGACCTCTTTGGCAATATCATTGGTGAGTTTGACACTCTTAATTTTATCCAGAATCAGATGAATGGTGCGCTCTTCGTTGTAAGCAGGAATAACGATGGAAAGTTTCGAAATTTTCATTTGAAAAGATATGAAGCCCTGTGAGTTACGGAAAAATGCCTGTAACTGCGCACAAAATAGGCTTGTACAGTGTATTTTTGCAATAGGATTCAATCGCTCAAATAACCGCTTTTATTATGGAAACCATGGAATTGGCTGCTTATATCTTCTTCATTACCTTATTTGCCGTATCTATTTCCGTAGGTATCTGGCTGGAAAGAGGCAAGTACAACGGTAAGGTATAATTACAGCACATAACGCTTCAAAGGCTTTTGTTGATCGGCAACAAAAGCCTTTTTTATTTTCTGCGCCGATTAAACCATCGCATTGCCAAATGGTCAAAGTCGGGCATAAATGCGCATATTTGTTAATGACACAACAGCAACACACTGCCCGATAAGTTTATGCGGAAAATTTTACTCTCGTTTGTATTTTATTATTTGATTAATGTGTTTGCCCTTGCGCAGGTTTCTACTATCAGCACCAAGGGGCGCGAGTTCTGGTGTAGCTTTATGCAGATGATTCCCAACGGAAACATCCAATACCAACTGGCGCTGACTTCGGAAACCAATGCGCAGGCGACTATTCGCATTCCGGGAATTAATTTTACTACTACCATAACCATTGTACCCGGCGTTACTTCGCAGCTTAATCTGACTAATCCGGCGATTGTTCCCAACGGCGAAGGGCTGCGCAACACAGGCATTCAGGTTACGGCAACGGCAGACATCAGCGTTTTTGCGACCTACCAAAGCAACGCACGGACGGAGTCCACGATTGTACTGCCTGTGCAGGCGCTGGGCAGCAACAGCGAATACATCGTAACGACCATCGCGCCGCAGTCGGGCAATGGCAACAGCAACCTTGTGATTGTCGCTACGCAGGATAACACCGCTATAGAAATCATTCCCTCTGCGCCTACGCTGGGCGGCAGAGCGCCCAATGTGCCCTTCCAAATTACCCTGAATGCCGGGCAGAGTTTTCAGATGATTGGCGCAAACGTGCCTCCCGGACAGCCGCGTCCTGATTTGAGCGGTACGGTTATTCGCTCTGTGCCGGGGACAAGCACCTGCAAACCTTTTGCGGTTTTTGCAGGGGTAACAGCAACGATTATTACTTTGCCGGGCTGTATTGCCAACTCGCTGCAACATTTGTGGGAGCAGCAATACCCTGTCAGCACATGGGGAACGCGCTATGCGCTTACGCCTTACACCAACGACCAAAACATTCGCAATCGCGGTTACATTTTTCGCATCATTGCCTCGCAGGACAATACGCGGATTACGCTGAACAACGGCGCAGCGCCGCAAACGATTACACTCAATCGCGGGCAGAATTACACCGCACTATCGGGTACTGCCGATGGTATAGACATTGCCCGCGGGCTGCTGATAGAAGCCGATAAACCAATTTCGGTAGCGCAGATTACGCTGAGTCAGGCTTGTAACGGCTCAGTTCCGCGGGCGGGCGATCCTTCACTGCTCATGCTCACGCCGCTGAATCAGGCGACGACCCGCGTAACGGTAACTCCCGCCCGTATGTTTGGAGGAAGTAACAACCCGAATCCGCAAAACGAGCGACACTTTATCAATGTACTGATGCGGACTGCTGCCACTGCTTCGTTTCGCATCACCAGCCCGACGGGTAGCATTGCGCCTTTTGCTTTCCAGCCCTTAGCGGCAGACCCTGCCTTTTCTTACGCCGTGATTGAAGTCGGAACAGGTGTTACGATTCCCAGCTACACGCTGCAATCTTCGGGAGACGGTTTCGGCGCATTTATCTACGGCTACAACGGGCCTGATGCATATGCCTATGCGGCAGCAGCAACATTTGAAAATCAGGAAGTTAATTTTAATATTGCCGCGCTGCCTGCCTGCGAAGGAACGCCGCTGACCTTTACGGGAAGAGGCACTGGCATCACCAATTACGAGTGGGATTTTGGCGATGGTTCGCCCGTACAGCGCGGGCAAACCGTGCGCTATACCTACCCCCGTGGTGGCATTTACAATGTGCGCATGAGGGCGGCTACGGGCACTGCCTGCGGCTTTACCGACATCGTTAAAGAAGTGCAGGTGATTGAGCAGCCGCGCCCCGATTTGGGCAGGGACACCACGATTTGTAATAATACTCCTATTTTGCTCAGCGGCGGAGGCATCATCAGCAATCCGGCGGCGGCGCGCCTGAGCTACCAGTGGAGTACAGGCGCAACTACGCCGACCATTACCGTTAGCCAACCCGGACGCTATATCCTCACAGTTACCAACTTTGGGCAGTGCGTCGGGCGCGATACGGTGGAGGTTCGCCGGCGCTTCGTGCAAAACGATTTGGGACAAGACCAGACCGTTTGCGCCAATATTCCCGTGCCTTTGGGATTTGCTCCGCAGCAGGGCATCACTTACCAGTGGACTCCTGCCGCAGGGCTAAGCAATGACAAAGTTTCCAATCCGATCTTTACTCCTGAAAATGAGGGTACTACGCCGCGTACCGTGCGCTACATCCTCACGGCAACCGATCCGCAAACCAATTGCAGCAAAGCAGATACGATAACCTTTACCATTCGCCCCAACCTGTTGCCGCGCCCTGCTACTCCGCAGCCTCCTGTGCGCCTTTGTGCAGGAGAACGCGCCCAAATCGGCACGGAATCAAGCATACAAGGCATAACGTACAGCTGGACTCCTGCCACAGGATTGAGCGATGCGACCGTAGCGCGTCCTTTTGTGCAAATTGACAACGTAACAGCGGACTCGGTGCGGACGCGCTACATCCAGACTGTTACTTTGGAGGGTTGCAGCTACCGCGATACCATTGATGTCATCGTTTATCGCCGTCCTGTTGCCAATGCAGGGCAGGATTTGCTGCTTTGTGCAGGGCAAACCATCAACTTAGGCGCTGCTCCTGTGGCAGGCTTGCGCTACCAATGGACTCCTGCCGAAGGGCTTTCCAGCGCCACTATCGCCAATCCGACCATCAGGGGAGAAAATACGGGGGATACTCCGATTCGCCGCAGCTACATCTTGCGCGTGAGCAACGCTGCGGGCTGTTTCAGCACTGATACGGTGCAGGTAACTATTTTTCCGCCTTTGAACACAGGACGCACCGGCAATTTGCGCGTCTGTTCGGGCGATACGCTGCGGCTGGGCGCTGCGCCTGTGGCAGGCTATACCTACCGCTGGTCGCCTGCGGCAAACCTGAGCGCCGATACCATCGCCAATCCTGTGTTCCGCCTCAACGTGCAAACGCGGCAAACGCTGACTTATATTCTCACAACTACTGCCAACAACTGCACGGCTACCGATACTTTCCGGATTGCTGTTGAACCGCGTTTTCCTAAGCTGAAAATCAGCGGCGAAACCGTACTTTGTCCGGGTTCGGGGCAGGTGCGCTACCGGTTAGACTCGGCGCAGGCGGGAGTGCAATACGCCTGGGCAGTTACAGGCGGCAGCATCCAGAGTGGACAGGGCAGCCGCGAAATCATTGTCAATTGGGGGGCGTTGAATCCTGCGGCGAGCATCATCGTAGGCTATGCCGACCCGACGGTGTGCAACAGCGGCGGCGACACGCTCCGCGTCAGCCTGACCCTGCAACTGCAAACGGGCAATATCCGCACCCTCGGCAGCCGCGATACGCTTTGCGTCACCCGCGCCCAAAATATCCGCTATCAGGTGCGCCCCAATGCAGGGGCTGTATTTACGTGGCAAACTTCGGCAGGTGGCGCGATTGTTTCAGGGCAGGGCAGCAACAGCGTTTCCGTCAACTGGACAGGCACGGGAGCGCAGTGGATTACAGTAACAGAGCGCCTAACAACGCCGCTGAGCACCTGTACAGGTGCATCCGACACCCTGCGCGTGCTCATCAATCCTGCACCCAATCCCGATTTGCAGGTGCAAGGCTTGGCGCAGGTTTGCGAAAACAGCACGAGCAATTACAGTCTGGCGGGTTTCCCCGGCTCGCGCTACGAATGGGAAGTCATCGGCGGCGCGATTGCAGGCAACCGCAACGGCAGCAGCATCACTGTTAACTGGGGAGCAGCGGCAACTACTCTACAGCCACAAGTCCGCGTCCGCGAAATTTCAGGCGACGGCTGCGAGGGCGAACTCATTACACTATCTGTGCAGATTGTACCGCTGCCTATTACGCGCCTCATCGCTTCGGATTCTATTTTCTGCCCGACTCGCACGCAAGGGCTGCGCTATGCCGTGAGCGGTGCGCAGGGCAGCAGCTTCAATTGGACAATCAGCGGTGGAACGATTACACAAATCGCTGATAATCAGCAGGAAATTGTAGTGAGTTGGGATACGCTGTCATTCCCCAAGCGCCTTTCGGTGATGCAGCGCAGCGCGGGCGGCTGCGAAGGCTTGCCCTTGGTTTTCAACATTTATTACGACAATCCGCAGTTGGAAATGCGCAACGTGAGTGTGCAGCAAGCCAACGAGCGCAACATAGAGGTACAGTTCCGCATCCGCAATGCGTTGGCTTTTCCGCAGAATTTTGTGCTTTCGCGTCGTCCTTTGGGGCAGATGCAGTGGGCAGTGGCAGGCACCGTTCGCCCGACTGACTCGCTCTTCACCGACTTGAACCTCGCCACCGACGAAAGCGCCTATGAGTACCGATTGGAAAAACAATCCGTCGGCTGGGCTTGCAACATCAACCCGACTGCCCCGCACAACAGCATTTGGCTGCGCGGAGCAGCAGACGAAGCCTCCGACGGCATAAGGCTGAACTGGAACGGCTACAGCGGCTGGCGCGTCGGGCAATACGAAATCTGGCGCAAATTGGACAACGAACCGGACTTCCGCCTGCTGACAACCGTTAACGGTAACGCGCTGCAATTCAACGATTTCAGCGGCAAAGAGGGCTTCACGCATTGTTTCCGCATTTTGGCGCGCGAAGCAGGTGGCAACCGCCACTCGTGGAGCAATGATATTTGCCTGACGTTCCGCCATCCGATTACCGTGCCTAACGTCATTACGCCTAACGGCGACGGCAGAAACGAAACTTTTGTCATCCCGAATCTGGAACCTTACACAGAAAACGAAATTTTTATCTACAACCGCTCCCATCAATTGATTTACAACCGTAAAAATTACCAACAGGATTGGAACGGCAACGGCTATCCTTCGGGCACTTACTACTACCTGCTCCGCGCCTCACGCCCTGCGGCAGACGGGCAAACGGTCGTAGAAGAGTTCAAAGGCTGGTTGCAGGTAATTCGGGAATAGGGGTGATATAGCATATCATAACGTTTGATATATCAGACATTTTATGTATTTTTGTTTGTTATATCAGACGTTATGCAATCCAAAGCAGTCATATTGCTGCCTACTGCGCGGCAGGTCTTAGAACAGTTTGGCGAATCTATTCGTCTGGCACGACTCCGTCGGCGCATCAGTGCAAGTTTACTGGCAGAGCGTGCAGGTATCAGCCGCTCTACCCTGTGGCAAATTGAAAAAGGAACGCCTACGGTTGCTATTGGGGCTTATATACAAGTGCTGTTCGTAATGGGGCTGGAAAAAAACTGGCTGGCAGGCATTACCGAAGACCCGCTGGGGCGAAAGTTGCAGGACATCGGTCTTGTTACCAAAAAACGCGCCCCCAAGCGCCCGAAAAAAGAGCAACAGCCATGAAGGAAATTCAGTGTAGCTCAGTTATCCGCACTCGCACCTTTACCTCGTCGCCCATGATCCAACTGCTTTTTCCTACCTGAAAATCAAGGCGGTTGAGGCTGAATTGTGCTGAAAAGATGCCACCCTGCGCTGTTTTTTGGTAACTAAAGGGAATAGTTAGTTTTTTGGTGATTCCGCGCATGGTGAGGTCAAATTCGCCTTCCCAGTTTTGTTTGTCTTTGCGCTTGATGCTGCGGGAATATATCCGAATATCAGGATATTGTGCGGCATGAAAGTAATCTTCCCTGAGTAGATGCCGATCGCGGGCGCGGATATTGGTATTGATGCTACTCACGACTACTCTGGCGGTAATGGTTGTGTTTTCAGGTGCTTGTTCGTCCCAGCGAAGGGTTGTGCTGACCTCATCAAAAGTACCTTCTACATTGATGCCTGCATTTTTGATTGTAAAACTGACATCCGTTTTGATTTTTGGGGCATCGCTCTGCGCAAAAGCATGGGCTGCAATCAACCCAACCAACGGCAGTAATAGCATAAGTTGCT
Organism: Rhodoflexus sp.; assembly: GCF_053489755.1. Lineage (NCBI taxonomy): Bacteria > Pseudomonadati > Bacteroidota > Cytophagia > Cytophagales > Thermoflexibacteraceae > Rhodoflexus > Rhodoflexus sp. The sequence goes on along the minus strand of NZ_JBRCHD010000015.1, from coordinate 49,391 downwards.
GCATCATATAGGCAAGTGCTTTTGGCAATAAGCATGCATTAAAAACCTGTTGAGAAGCTAATTGTTTTGTTTAATAATTAACCTTATGTTAAATTTAGTTGAATGTCTAAAACATTTACACGAAACAGGCATTTCTTGTGTATGATACCATTATGACTTGCATGATAGGTCAATCGAGGCTGTCTAAAAAGTAACACGGACTTTAGTCTGTTATTTATTAGTTGCTTGATAATCAAATAGCTACAGACTGAAGTCTGTGCTACATTCAGCCTTTTTAGAGGGATGATTTCGATACTACCCGTTCCCTACAGGATAAAAAACTACATGGTAGATGATTCATTTTAGTATGACATCCTACAGAAGTAAAAAAAGTAGGTATATCTACAAGACATACCCACTAACAAGATAACCCTATGGTATTAAAGCAAGTTTGAAACAGCTCTTCATCAAATGACAGGCAAATTGTTCAACAGCGCCATCTCTTCCATTTGCCTTTAAAAATCATCTATTAGTTACTCGAGTAATTTTTTAAATGATTTTTGCTCAAAAATAGCCCTCAAAAATTCATTACCAAAATTTTGAGCAACTTTTTTTCTAAAAAATCATATCTTACTAGTGTAAGTTTAAGGAATAAAATTAAACTTTTTACTCGCTAAATAGCAAATATGACTTTTAACATTCGTGTACTTTAGTAATGAAACTTGAGTGCAGCAAAGATGGTACGCGGCCTGATGGGTCCATAAACAAAGCCTGCGTCGCGTTCGGGGCCTACTTCCAGATCGCGCTGGAAACTGTTAAAAATATTCTGTACCCCTGCGCTGAGTTCCATATGGCTGTGCCGTGCCAGTTTGAACTCTTTTGCCCACTTGAGATTCAGTTCAGTGAAACTCTGGGTGCGTACCAGTTCGAGGGTGCGCTCGTTAGGTACAGTCATTGGCCCTGTGAATACCCCCGTTAGGCTCAGTTGATGAGTCTTGAATACTTTGGTCGTAACCAGCGCATAGCCATAGATGTCTGGGGTGCGCAATATGCGATCGGTGAAAATTTCCTCGCCTGTCTCCTCGTCGCCGAGTACAGCTTCGGGCTGCGTGTAGCGTGCTTGTTGCAGTGTTGCCCCTGCCTGGAACTGCCAGCGGTTGCCAATGGCGTACATGGTCTCAAGGTTGATACCTGTCGTGTAGGCTCCTGCGCCGTTGCGTTTTTCGGATATAAATGCTGCCCCGCCCGGAGTAGTCTCACCCGAAAATTCCAGTACGAAAGGATTATTGAGGCGCGTGTAGAATGTTTCGATCAATAGTGAAAGCGGGCGCACCGGATTGCTCTTGGTCAGATCGAAAGAGGCGGTGAAACTGTTAGAAGTTTCGCTGCGCAGTTCGCTGTTAATGCGGATAAATTGTGCCGTACCACCAAGTGTTTTGATATGCAGATCTTCGTCGAAGGCTTGCGGCGGACGGAAGCCGCGTGCATAGCCCATGCGGATGCGCGAGAATTTGCCTGTTTGCCAAAGCAAACTCGTACGCGGGTTAAATACGGCAAAGGTGCGATCGTTCAGAGAAGGTTCTCCTACGCCAAAGTTGTAGTTGCCTTTGAGATTCATTACATCAAAGCGTCCGCCCGCAAGTATGGTAAGTTTTTCGAGTGGTTTCCACTCCAACTGGGCATAGGTTGCTGCACCGTTTACGCGCTGTGCGATGCTGCGCTCGTAGCCGGGCATGCGGTCGGTTACATCGTTGTGCTGAGCCTCTACGCCTGCTGTCAGGGTCATTCCTTTGTCGGTTTCGCCCATGCTGTGGGTTAGTTGTAAACCGCCGACCATTATTAGATCGGAGGTGTTGCCATAGAACAGCAGCGCTTGCGCACGCGCTTCGGGGTCTGGGGAGTTGCCGCCGCCGCCGTAGTAGCTGTCGCGGAAAGTCTTCTGTCCCGAAGCATAGACGGCGTAGCGGGTACGGAAATTAGCAGAGTAGCCCTCATAGGCGATCTGTCCGCCATAGACATTTTGGATGATTTGTTCGGCGATGTCGGCTTCGTGCGGGGCGCGGTCGAAAAGATTGCCGCCCCGGCGGCGCTCGCGGATATAGTGCATTTCCGCCGTGTATTTACCTCTGTTTTGTGTTTTCCAAAAAACTTTGCCACCTACTGCAACATTGCGCTGCAGCGTCAGTTCTGAAAAACCGTCGTCGTTCAGGTCGAGCGGATTGCGTGTCCGTGCCGAAGTAAATAAACTGATACCTTTATTACCGTCTTTGCTGATGCTTGCGCCGTTGGCGTTTACGGTATGTTCAAAAATTTGACCATTGATCAGACCAGAGTTAATGCCTGCTTCAAAGTAATCTTCGACAGGTTCGCGGGTGATGATATTAACCGTACCTGCAATAGCATTTGCACCATAGAGCGCCGAGCCACCGCCACGCACAACTTCTATGCGCTCTACCATCGCTACAGGGATTTGTTCCAAGCCGTAAACGCCGTTCAGGGCGCTGAAAATCGGGCGGCTATCTACCAGAATTTGTGTATAAGGGCCGCTCAATCCGTTCATTCTCAGTTGTGTAAATCCGCAGTTCTGACAGTTGTTTTCAATGCGCAAGCCGGGCTGGAAGCGCAAACCTTCTGATAGGCTGACCGCCTGCGCAGCATTAAAAATGCGCTGATCGCTGATGTTTACTACTACGGGCGCTGTGCTGCGGTCGCGTTCGTTACGCGTACCTGTAACCACCACGCCTTCCAAGTGCAGCACGTCGGTTGCCAACTGAATAGCAGCGGTTTCACCTGTTTTCATCTCCTGTGTTACCGACAGATAACCCACAGCGCGGATGATTACTTTGTAGGTGCCTTCTGTATTGACCTTGAGCGCAAAGTTGCCATTTTGGTCAGATACAGTGCCTGAGATATTACCCTGCGCGGCTAACTGAACAGTAGCGCCGGGAATCGGATCGCCGTTTGCTTCGGTGATTACACCTTTGATCGTGAACTGTGCCTGTGCCAAGGCAACAGGAATTACTATGCAGCAAATAAAAGCTGCAAAAGCTGCTATATATTTTTTCATGTTTGGAATGCCACAAATAAGTTAAAAGACAATGGAAAGCCGTTGTCAGGTTGATATGAATCGTAGGGGGAGCTTCAACTAAACTTGTGGCGGGGCGCGACCTGCATAGTAGATGCTGCAAGCAGAAAGGAGAGAACAGACATATACGAAAGTTTCGGCAGCCTGCGCAGTATAAGGAATGAGCAGGTTGAGTACCGGAGATACGGGTGGCTCAAACACCTGTCCATCAATAAGTTGAAGCAGCGCTAACTCCTTGTCGGTATGTTCGTGCGGTTTGGCAGGCGCTTCGTCTGTACTTCTTTTGTAGGGGTGCGCGTGAGAGACGATCTTACCGTCGGGCAGGCGATGCGAGTGCCTGTACATCACGCTGTTGAGCATGATGAGCGTCCAGAAGCCTAAAAGGATCCATACAACAGGTTTCTTTATCGCAACTCTTTCTCTCAAAACATTAAGAAACGCATATACGCAAAGATAAGGCGCTTGGTATTTTGTTTTTCCTATATTTGGCAAATTTTACGTCAAAACTTCAGCCATTTAATTCAACAATGAAAGCAAACATTCGTCGCAACGGTGTCATACTGACTGCTTTGGCGGTATGTGCACTAATTGCCTTCTTCTACTACCGCAGCAGCAGTTCAGGACAAGGCGGCTACTTGGTTACACAGGTCAAAAAAGGTGATTTTACGGTTGCCATCAATGCTTCCGGCGAGCTGGCTGCCAAAAAATCCGTAGAGATTATGGGGCCACAGGGGGTGAATGCCTTCGGCGTGTACCAGTTCAAAATCAGCAATATTGTACCCGAAGGAACATCGGTTAAGAAAGGAGACTTTGTTGCCGCATTGGACGGCTCGGAGCTGATCGGCAAAATGAAAGACCGCCAAAGCGACCTTGAGCGTGCCATGCTGCAATACACACAGGCGCAATTAGATTTTGAAAACAACCTGCTTTCGCTCAAAATTCTGTTGGGTAACAAGGCCGGGCTGGAAAATTTTACTTTGATCCCACCTACGCAAATACCTGATTTTGAGGTAGATGAAGCTACTGCTTTGGCACAAGCCAAAAATAATCGCGAGCGATTTATTGCATTGAAACGCCGCCGTTTAGAGGCTGACCGCGAAGTAGCCCGCGCCCGTGGCGATAACGGTGCAGATATTATGATCACAGGATCGCTCGGTTTCACCCAACGCGCCGCTACCATTGGCGATGCGTACACCAACTTTCAGAACCAGCAACTGGCTTCCGTGAATCTGACCGTTCCTATTATAGACTGGGGAAGGCAGCAGGCGCGTATCAAAACGGCACAAGCCAATGCCGAAGTGGTTAACTCGACCGTTTCGCAGGACGAATTGACCTTTGAACAGGAAGTAGTTCAGAAAGTGCGGCAGTTTCGCATTTTGCGCGAGCAGCTCAAAGTGGTCGGTCGCTCCGACGAGGTGGCGCAGCGCAGCTACGAAATCGCCCAAAACCGCTACCTGATTTCTAAAATCAGTATCAACGAATTGGTTAATATTTTGGCTGCGAAAGACGAAGCCAAGCGAGGCTACCTCAGCGCCCTGCGCAACTTTTGGACGGCTTATTACGAACTCCGCCAACTTACGCTCTACGACTTCCAGCATCGCGAACCGATCATTTGGGAAAAGCGTTAGCTGTTTTTATGCGATAAAAACAGCAGCGCGGTAAAATTTACCACGCTGCTGTTTTTTATCTACCGTATAACTTTTTGCCTGCCTCAAAGTACTTATCTCCCTTTTTCCAGAAAGGAATCTCTTGGGCATTGGCAATCATGCGCGAAGCATAGACGTAGGCAGAAAAGAATTTTTGCAAATAATCATAGTCTAAGTTATTCGCCTGATCGCCGGGCTGATGGTAGTACTTGTTGATTTCCTCGTCAAAAGCCGTAAAGCCAAGGCTAAACGTTGGTGCAGGAATCCCCACTGCGGCAAAGTTCACATTATCCGAGCGGTCAAAGAGGTTTTGTTCAGGGGCTGGGTCGTCGGTGGCTTCCAGTCCGAAAGCCTTGCAAGCCTGCTTGATATAGGTATCTGCCGTAGTACGGCTCAGACCGATGATCGTTGCAATAGCAGTGCTGTTGTAGCCTGCGTTATCGCTGTTGAAACAATATACCATCTGCTTGTGCGGCACGGGGCTGTTTTCTATAAACCACTCGCTGCCCAGCAATCCTTTTTCTTCGCCTGTAAAGAAAACAAACAGCGCCGAACGCTTAGTCGGATATTTAGCAAAGTTTTCGGCAACTGAAAGTACTGTTACCGTACCGACGGCATTGTCGCGTGCGCCATTGTAAATGGAATCGCCGTTTGCGTCGGGTCTGCCGATGCCTATGTGGTCGTAGTGCGCAGAGTAAACAACATACTCATTCTTTAGCTTAGGATCTGTTCCTTCTACGAAAGCAACTACGTTCGGGCTGGTCGCGCGTATGATCTCCATTCCTGTGATGGCAAGTTTGGCCTGATAGGCTGCTTCGGGTTTCATTTCGCCGGCTTCTTTCCAATCCGGATCGTTCAGCCAGAGGTGCGGGATACCGTCTTCTTTGCTATCGCCTTTGTCTAATACGAGTTGATCGCCGCTGAGGTAATTCACCAGAAAACGCCAAGGGATCATCGGGTTGTTATACAGTTCGATCAGGGCTGTTGCTCCTGCTTTGCTTGCGAGCATGTGCTTTTTACGCCCGTCGGCAAACCATTGGCGGGCATCTGTCCCCTCGCCTACTCCTGCTTTAACGACTACGATTTTGCCTTTTACATCGGCTTTGGCAAACTCCTCTTCCTTGCCGTACTCCATAAAAACCATGCCACCGTCTGCGGACATGTTGCCGCCTTCAATCGCTAACAAATGTGTGTTTTGCTCAAAGTTTTTACCATTGAAACTGAAGGCAATTTTAGCCTTCGATTTTTTCTGGGTTTTGAGTTTTACCTGCTGAAAATAGCTGCCCAGCGCAGGCAAAGTCTTTGCACCATAGCTCTGCAACTGCGCGGCAAGATAGCGGGCGGCAATCTCTTGTTCGGGAGAAGGTGTATTGCGCCCTTTCAGTTCGTCGGAAGCCAGAAAGCTAATGTGTGCTTCTATTTTGGCGCGGCTGATGGTTTGTTGAGCAAGTGTCAGGTCATTGTCCTTATTTTTCTGCGCGTAGGCGGTGGTAATACTCAAGGCAAACAGGTAAACAAGTAGATATTTGCAACTGTGTTGCATATTTTTTTTCAGCATAATTATTAAAATTTTAGCCAAGCGGAAATATAGCGGAAAAACCGCTGGTATCATGCAGCATTAGGTTTTATTTCCGGACAAAATCAATGGCATGGACTTACGCCTTTTCAATGTGCGTATCCATGCCATCGAGTCATAGGGCGAATGCTTTGTATTTTCTTACATCTCCGCCAGCAAACTAATCATAATCTGCATTTCCTGTGCGGTCAGGTCGGTTGAGCCGTTGTAGCCCACGCTCTTGAAACGTATTCTGCCTTGCTTGTCTATGACAAACTTGGTTGGGATGCCGCTGACCTTATACGAACCGATCACGCTGTTGTCTTCGTCCATCGGCACGTTGAAGTCATATGCTTTTTTAGTGATGAACTCTTCGGCTTGCTTTTTCTTGTCTTCTACGCGCTCCCAGCTATTGATGAAAAGGAACTGCACATCATCGCGACCTTTGAAACTGTCCTGTGCTTTTTTCATGCCGGGAAAGGACGCGATGCAAGGGCCGCACCATGTCGCCCAGAAGTCAATGACTACCACCTTGCCGCGCAAGCCTTCTAGCGATACGGTTTCGCCTGCCAAGTTGGTGAGCTTGAAGTTGGGCGCGGGTTCGTCAATCATTTTGGCGGCGATTTCTGCTACCATTTTCTTTTGGGCTTCGGCTTCTAATCCTTTCAAATAGTCTTCCCAGCCTGTTTCGCTGCCTTTGGCTTTAGCATAAATATTTTTCAGCGAAGCCTTAATGGCATCATTGCCTTTGTTTTCGCGCACCATTTTGGAAACGGTTTCCAATGCTTTGGCAGGTTCGCCTGCCGCTGCCAGTGCTTTGGCGTAGTTTTCAAGCAAGCTGCCGCCCATCATTCTTTCGGCAGGCAGAGCGGCTTCGAGCAGCGGGAGCGCTTCGGCAGGCTTGTTTTGCTGCATGAATATGCCGCCCGCGATTCCTTTTGCGTTGGCAAGCGCTGTAGTCATGCTCATGTCGGGCTTGGCTGCTGCGATGGCGGACTTTACTTGTTCATCTGCAAACGCTATCACACTTTGCACCAGCGGCAGCGCCAGATCGTATTGTGCATTTTTAGGCTGTGCCAGTATCTGCGCTGTGCTGTTATAAATTGATACAGTATTATTTTCCAATGGAATAGACTTGACAAGTTGTAAGCCTTCTTGCCATTGAGATTGGTTGACGTATTCCTGCACAACCATCATCGTCATGTTGGGGAATAACCTTTCGTCAATGCCGATCTTTTCGCGGAACTCTTTTAGTATAGCGAGTTTCTTTTCCAAATCAGTTGCGGAGCGGAAGGCGGTGAATAAATTCATTTTTGCAACTTCGCCTGTAGGGAAACGCTGCAAACCTTCAGCAGCCAGCCGCTCGGCATCTTCTTTTCTCTCCAGCATCTGGGCAATTCTTTGCGCCATGATGAACTCTCTTTCAATTCTGAAGCTGGCGGTTTGCTTGATGAGGTTATTGAAATCTGCCATGTATTTTTCGGCAGCATCTTTTTTATTGCTGCTTATCAAATTGCCCACCAGATGAAACAAGTATGGACTTTTGTTGGCAGGGAAACTCTGCATTTCGCGCTCAAATAATTGGTTGGCGAGGGCTTCGTTTCTGTCGCCAATCAAGCCAACGCCTGTCATTTCATAAAAAACGCCCATAGCACCTTGTGCATGAGGCAGCAAAGCGCCGTTTTTATCGGCTATGAGTGAGTAGTAACCCTCGCCGCCGTTGTTGTCCGCGTTGTCGGCAGTGCGCACGTCCCAGAAAATACCAACCGCGTTGGCAGGCGGCGTAAATGAACCTTCCCAAACGCCGTTAGTTTCTTTCATCTCTATCTGGATGCGCTCGTTGGTTTCGTCGGCGGCAATTGCATAGGCAGTTACAAATAGTTGAGTAGCGGTTTTGATAGGCCCTCCGGCAGCGGAGTAAGTAATTTTGACGATGTCGCCCTGTTTGATTTGGGCGGGCTGCACTTTCAATCTTTCGTATTGCGCCTGCGCTGCTGAAACTACCAGCAAAGCAACCCACAACGTTGAAAATAGCTTTTTCATGTGATCTAAAGTTTATGTTTTTAAGAACGAATAGGCTAAGGTACGGATTTGTCAAGAATTTTGTTCAGTCATGCGGAGAATCGCTTAGTTATTCGCCGCATTTTTGCGGAGAATAAGTTGTAGCTAAATTTGGGAAACGCTGATAAAGGTGGATTTCGCGAATTTTCGCAGATCTTTAGTATGTAAAGCGTCTCCTGCCATGTGAAAATACAATCAAAAAAATCTATGTACTGCCGGATAGCGGCAGATTTTTAGCCCGCTTGCAAAACGCGGCGAATGCCTACCTTTGCATGGTTGATTTGCTATCCTCAAACGAATTTAACCTCGGCATTCTCCGCGCAAGTCTTGGTGTCCTTTGCGGTAAAAAATTAAACCGCCATGGACGCAACGATTTGACGCAAAGCTCGCAAAGTATTAATTACATCAATTATGAAAAACTTAATCTTTCCAGCCCTCTTGCTGTTCGCCTTAGGCGCATGTAACCTGCCTTCTGCCGTTGTTACTCCGCCGCCCAAAGGCATTACGCGCTTCCAATTGAACATCAGCTATGCGGAAATAGCCGAGCGCACCGAAAAAAATGAGCGCTGGGATGTTGGCGTTACCGAAGAGCAAATGGCTCCCGATCCGTACTACATCATCACCATCGCCGGGCGGCAGGTTTACAAATCAGGCACATCAGATAATAAATTTATTACCCAATGGCTGGAAAAATCGGACGTAATAGACATGAAGCCGGGCGAAAAAATCACCATCAGCTTCTATGACTACGACTACTCCATCGCCCGCACGGGTATGCTGAGCAATCAGGATGACTTCATCGGCGCGATTGAACTAAGCATTGACGAACTGATTCAAGGGGCGCAATCAGGCAAAGAGTTCAGCGGCGGACAACTGAAAAAGTGCCGCATCAGCCTGCACAACCTATACCGCTAATAGGCTACACCCAAATCGCAGCCCAATTTGGCAATCAGTTCATCGCTGATGCAGCCCGATGCTTTGAATTGCGCCAAATAAGCCCGTAAACTCTCTTCGTTGAGGGTCAGATATTCGCCTGAGTCGTTGGTAAAGGTTATTTTATAGACAACCGACTCTTTAGCAGCGTACTAGGTGTAAAAATCGAGGATTGTTTTTGCGATAGCTGCGCTGTCGGGCAGTATTTGTACGGCGACTTCATTAGATAACTTATCAGACGATTGTTCGCAGGAAAACAGCAAGCCAACAGCAGCAAGAGTTGCAAGGAAAGTTTGTTTCATGGTATTTTTAGGTAGCAAAATAACCAATACTGAAATAAATCATCTACTGTGCAGTTTTTATCTCATAAGCATTGCATATTGATAGCATCGAATTTAACCCTGCCCCATTTGTTCTGAGGGTGTACCAAAAGTAACACGGACTTTAGTGTAATCTACTAATCATTTGATAATCAAATAGCTACAGACTAAAGACTGTGCTATATTCAGCCTTTTAGGAAAGCCTCGATTTACTCATCATGCAATTCATAATGTATTACTTCTCAAATAAGCATAACGAAGGCTACATAAAAAAGTGGTAGCAACACATTCAGGCTGTACTATTTGAGATTCGTCCAGCGGATAATGTAAATATCATACTCCGCACCATCGGACTCTTTTTCTACATAATCAACAGTTACGCCGAAAATATCTTTACACTTAAACCAATCCGGAAAGCAGATCAAGCTGTAATTTGCTGTTGAAGGTTTGTGTGCGGCGCATGGTGATACTGTTTCGCTCGTGTGGCACAATCTCCCAGCCTCGCCCCAATTTGCTACCCTACTGCATACTCTTCCTTTTTGTCCCGATAAATATCGAGGATGTCATTGATGAAAAGCGCGTACAGCGTTATGCCCTCAGTGGAATGGTTCATAACAGTTGATAGTTAATTGATGAAAGTAATGTATATAAACGCTACATAACCCCCCTAATCCCTAAAAATATTCCACAGCAACAAACCAACCACAGGCAGCAAAGCGACATAAAAAATCCAGCCCGGATCGTTGCCTTTTACGATGACTTCAAAGAACTGTGCAGCTGCTGTTCCGCCGATGATCGGTCCGACTATGGGTATCCATGCGTAGCCCCAGTTGCTGCTGCCTTTGTCAGGAATTGGCAGCAGGAAATGCGCCAGCCGTGGCCCCAAATCGCGGGCAGGGTTGATGGCGTAGCCCGTAGTGCCGCCCAGCGCCGAGCCAATTAAGACAACCAGCAGCCCCACCAGTAGCGGATTGATGCCGTCGGCGAGTTGGTTAGCGCCGATACCCATGATGCCCAACACAAGCACAAAAGTTCCTATAACCTCACTCAGCAGGTTGTTCAGCGGCTTATCAATGGCAGGTAAGGTAGCAAACACCGCTAATTTGGTGTCTTTATCTGCCGTAGCGGCAAAGTGCGGACGGAAATAGGCAAAGGTAGTGGCTGCCCCCAGAAATGCCCCGATCAACTGCGCCAGCAGGTAGGCAGGTACATCCGCCGTCGGGAAAGCGCCCGTAGCAGCCAGTGCGATCGTAACGGCAGGGTTCAGATGCCCGCCACTGATGCGCCCGACAACGTACACAGCCATTGCTACGGCAAGTCCCCAAGAGATTGTAATGACAATCCAGCCGCCATTTTGCGACTTGGTACGGGCAAGGGCCACATTGGCAACAACGCCGTTGCCAAACAGAATCAGGAGGAATGTGCCGAGCAGTTCGGCTGCAAATGTTGTCATAGTCTGAATTCATTTTACATCTGAAGTAAACAAAAAAACCTGACAGAAGCTATCAGGTTTTTTTATCCCCAAAATTTAACGTGTGAAATGAATCAAACTATGTTCAAAACTTCACAGCGTTAAACATTGTTCGACATAACCATGATTATTAGCCTGCGAGGTAAAACAGATTGCCGGCCACCCTGCGAAACTTCCCTATTTCCTCCTGAAAAACAGCATTTTGTGCTTTTACTTCTGCTAATTCTACGAGCGTTTTTTCCAACAATGCCAGCAGTTGCTCTGGCGTAGCATCTTTGGCAAAGGCAACCACCTCAGCGCTTGGCTTGAGCGCTGTCAGCGGCTGTGGCTGCGGAATGGCGGCTTCGGGCTGTGCGCTTTTTTTAGTGCTGCGGCGAGCCGTCGCCAGGTGCGATACCGTCATCCCGGCGTACTGCTGCAAACGCACCGACTGGTTGAAGCGGCTGCGGCAGGTATTGGAACAGAACTGCTGCTCTGCACTGGTAACGTACTGGATCTGCTTGCCGCAGTGCCGGCAATTCAATTGAGGCGCAAGGATAGATTTTGTGGTTTTCATGGCAATCTGCACTGTTTGGTTTTGCAAATAACGGCTTTGTCTGCCTGTTTGGTTTCCTGTAAAATCAAGTTCATTAAAAGATACAATCGTTGGTCGCGCTATGGTAATGCGGATCAGACTGGTAATTAGTCGGATCTGATTTTTACTGAAAAGAGACATCTCAAAAATTTTCAAAGTGGGCTTTTCAGCCTACATTGATCCACTCCATGATACCTTTGGAGTCGTAGTCGTCGCGCTTTATTTCCAGCGCAATACCCGTCGCACTGGTATTGGTAGCGCTTGCTTTGTTGCGATTAGCCTCGTTGCGGCACTCTTCGGAGCAGTACTTGGCTGCCTTGCTTTTCTTCATGCTTTGCTTGCCGCAGTGCTGGCAGGTAATCAGATGCCCTTCGGCTGATTTGGCAGGCTTTACGCTTGCGGGTTTGCGGTCGGTTGCCTCTTCGCAGGGTTTTTCTACCTTGAGCAATACCTCGCGGCGTTCGGCAAACTGCACGGCGGCTTGCTTTTCTTCGGGCTGCACCTGCGGACGCACTACGCGGGGGGTAGGCTTCAGCGTTGCGTACTTAGCAGAATGCTCTTCGTCTTCAGGACGGATCGGCGGCGTGTACGGCGGGCGATATTCTGGCTGCGGCTGCAGTTGCTCATAGCTCGGTTCGTAGGCTGGCGGCGCGTAATGCTCGGGCTGGCGATACATGGTGTGCTGTACAGGCTCGCGGCGGAACTCATCTACTTCGCCGATACCGTATTTTCCCTTGGGTACGTCGCGCTGGGGCTGCACTTTAGCCTGCGGAGCATGGTGCTGCGCATAGTTGTTTTGCGGATAGCGCTCTTGTACCTGATAGCGCGGCGGGTTGTTGTAACCTCCCTCCCCTTGCTGACGGGGTCTTCTGTAGCGGCGCTCGTACTCGTCCATCTCGTCGAAGGTCGCTTCGTTGTCGTGCGTGATCTGGTGGGTGCTGTATGCCACCAGCAGCGGCAACATCCCCGACAAAATCAGAATAACGAAGTGGATTTCGTTCATCTCATCCCAATTCCAGCTCAGGTTCATGCGGCTGTACACGGCAAACGAAATCACGCAGGTCAGCAGCGCAAGGAACCAGGACAGCGCCACTTGGCGGCGAATCCCGAAAATGACGATGCAAAGCAGCAAAAAGGCGCTCAGGAATATCGCCGGAATGTGGTTGAAAGCTCCCCAGTCGGGGCGATACTGTAGCATGAACTTAACGAACATGCTTTGGAAATTGCTGAACTCAACTCCCAAACCAATCAGCAGGATTAGCGAGAGTCCGAGGTTTCTTCTGAGTTTTACATAAAGCTCGTTCATGGCTTGTGTTCAATAATTATAGTAATAAATGAATCAGTTACGGGGCAACGGTTGAGGTAAAGGGCTGCAAATCAGAAATTTTCTTGCCTGCAATATTTACTTATTGAATTTCATTGTTTATGTTTGCATTAATTATTGAACAAAGATAAAACACTTTTCTGGAAACAATCAATAGTTATTGAAAAATATTTTATTTAATTATTGAACGCTTATGGAGACAACCGTCGGACAACGCATTACCCTGCTGATAGACTACTACTGCGGAGGGAGTGAAAAGCGATTTGCTGAATCACTGGGGGTTAGCCCCGCTGTTATTAATAATTACACGAACGGCAAGCAACAGAGCAAACCCGGATTCGACATGCTGCACAAGATCTGCACCACCTACCCACAGGTACAGATCGAGTGGCTGATCAGCGGGCAGGGCAATATGCTCAAGCAGCCTACAGGAGAACGCACAGAAACCGCAATGCGCAAGGTCCCGCTGCTGGATGTAAAAGCTGCTGCCAACGGAAAGGGTGGCTATCTGCCCGAAAGCCCGTACATCGCTTCGGAGGAAATGATTCATCTACCACACCATTTGGTGCGCGGAGGCAGACATGTTGCCGTAACGGTTCGCGGCGACAGTATGTCCCCTACGCTGCAACACGGCGACATTATCATTTGCAAGGAAATTGAACCGAGCCGCTGGCACGAGCTGCCGCAGCAAGAGGTTTGTCTGGTAGAAAGCGAAGACAATGGCTTGCAGGTCAAGCGGATAGAAAATCGCTTACCGCACAAGGGCTACATTATCTGCCTGAGCGATAACCCCGAACATGCGCCTTTTCAACTCTCGCACGAACAAATCAGGCAGGTTTGGCAGGTTTGCTGGAGGCTTTCCGGCTATCTGGAACCGCCCGCTGCGTTGCGTGCCGTTGCGTAGCCAAATGAGCAGCGTTGCCTATTTTCGATGTGTGATCCACCTGATAACCGATGGGCAATATCAATAAATTTTATTGGTATGGGAACGTCCTTTCCGGGACACCAGACTGCAACACATCGGCTATACTTCCAACATCAAAAGCAAGTTCAACTACTTTCTCAACCTGCTCAAGTTCAGCCAAACACCTGCGCTAATGACTTTTGCTTTGGGAAACTATGCAACTGCCACTGAAGCCGTGTCAGATGAGGAGGTAACAGGGGAGATCATACAGCACCAGCGCAGACTGCCGCGCAACTGTACACGATGCTTATCTAATAGGCATTCGGGAGGCAGGCAACATCATGCAACTGTAGCCTCCGCCTCCTGCCTGTCAATTAAATTATTGCTTTTTAGTGCGCTCGGGTTTTACCTGTGCGGCCGTAACCATTTTCGGTTGTTTATTGCCCCATGAATTTTGGATATAGTTCAACACATCGGCAATTTCTTGGTCGGTCAGGTGATTTTGCGCGGGCATTTCGTTGTTGTATTTCACGCCATTAACGATCATTTCGCCCTTAGCGCCATGGATAATTTGACGGATGGCGCGGCGTTGGTCTTTCATCAGATAATCCGACTTGGCAAGCGGCGGAAATACGCCGGGAATGCCTTCGCCTTCGCTCATATGACAGTTTGCACAATTAATCGCATAGACAGATTCTCCGCGTTTCATGCTTTGCTTCATCGCATCATCCTGCAAAAGGGTGAACGAAAACAGGCTTAAGCCAATAGCGGAAAACGCAGCAAAAAGGAGTAGTTTTTTCATGGGGAATTACGTGTTTACACACTAAATTAACACAAAAAGCTAACCAAAAGTAGATAGCCTTTATGAACATATATTTCCTTACTCAATAAGCATTTCGTAAGTCTCTGCGATAAGCAAATAGTATTGTCATGCGAGATTTACTTCTGTACAACCAACTGAAGGTTACTCCCCTTTGTTATATTCCTTGACATTAACTGAGCCATCACTAAATCTTTCTGTAATTTTTAATTTTCCTTCAATTTCTTCGAAGTAAATTTTTTCATCCTCTTTTAATTCGCGCCAACGACCATAGATGTCTCCCCAAATAATTCTATGCCCTTTCATCTTAATCTTATATTCAAACTTTTTACCATCATCTTTTCTGACATAAGATACGTAGTATATGTCATCCTCAAATCGCACAAACATAGTTTTAGGCGGTCTTCCCATAATTGCAGCAATCGCATATCTTGCCACATCTTCCTTAGAAAAATCCTTTAAGACTACTTCATCAGGTTTTGGCTTTTCAACTATAATAGACTCTTGATTGCGTTCAGAGCCTGACTCTGTTGTTGCAGAACCTCCACAACTCACCAATAAAATAGCAACAAATAGAATGTAGGTGTTTTTTATATACTTCATCTTGATAAATCTTGAAATGATAGGATGCAATATACAAATAAAAATCTTTATACTAAATATAATGATAAAAATACAATGAAATAGGTTTATTTTTGATGGGTAATTGTATTTTAAATTAACCAAAAAACTGCGGCAGCATCGGGATGCAGATTTTACAGAAAAGCCGCCATTTGCTTTATTCATTTGTTAATCGTAATATTGCAATATAACAATAGATTGAGTTATGGGCGCAACCAAAACAGAACAGTTTACCGAGCGGCAAAACAGGGTGGCTTCTCTGCTCAAAGCGCTGGCGCATCCGGCGCGGGTAGCTATTGTGGAACATTTGCTCAAAGCCCAATCTTGCATTTGCAACGACTTGGTCAACGAGTTGCCGCTGGCACAACCGACCATTTCCCAACACCTCAGAGAACTTAAAAACGCAGGCATCATTCAGGGGACGGTAGCGGGCGCTTCGGTCTGTTACCGCTTGCAAGAGGAAAGCCTGCACGAATTGCAAGCCTTTCTGCAACAAATCACCGAGCGGCTGCACACGCAAAAATCCAACTGTTGTTAAAAATGTAACACAACCCTTAGGGTACGATACAGAACCATGACAACCGTCAAAAAAACATACCCCGTGCTGCACATGTCCTGCGCTTCGTGTGCGGCAAGCGCCGAAAGTATTTTGCAGGCACAGGAAGGCGTGGTAGCGGCAGCGGTCAATTTTGCCAACGCTTCGGCCGCGATTGAGTTTGACCCTGAAAAAATTGACAGCATCGGCTTGCAGAAAGCCCTGCAATCTGTCGGTTTTGACTTGGTGATTGACGAAAGCGAAGAAGCCCTCGCCGCACTGGAAACCCAACAACAGGCTGATTTTCAGGCATTGCAGCGGCAGGTAGCGCTGGCTATTGGGCTGGCTTTGCCCGTAGCGCTGATTGGGATGCTGGCGATGGATATGCCCTATACCAACGAAATTATGTGGCTGCTGACTACGCCCGTGATGTTGCTGCCGGGCAGGCGCTTTTTTGTTTCGGCGTGGAAACAGTTGCAGCACCGCACCGCCAATATGGATACATTGGTGGCGCTCAGTACGGGCGTTGCCTACGGGATGAGCGTTTTCAATACGCTGCTGCCGCACTACTGGCACGAGCGCGGATTGCACGCACACGTTTACTTTGAAGCCGCCGCCGTCGTCATTGCCTTCATTCTGTTAGGCAAATGGTTAGAAGAAAAAGCCAAACGCGGCACGGCTTCTGCCCTGAAAAAGCTGATGGGGATGCAGGCAAAGGTTGCCACGCGCCTCAACGAATACGGATTTCCCGAAACGGTGCGCATCAGCGACATCCAAACAGGCGATAAAATACAAGTAAAGGCAGGCGAAAAAGCGCCTGTGGACGGAAAAATTATCGAGGGTGAAATATTTATTGACGAAAGCAGTATGACAGGCGAACCGTTGCCTGTTTTCAAACAAGTCGGCGATACGGTTTGGGCAGGTACGCTCAACGGCAACCACCCCTTTGTGATGGAAGCCACACAGGTTGGCAGCCGCACGCTGCTATCGCAAATCATCCAAAAAGTGCAAGAAGCGCAAGGCAGCAAAGCGCCTATTCAACAATTGGCTGACCGCATTGCAGCGGTGTTTGTGCCTGCCGTTATCGCTATTTCGCTGCTGACTTTTGCGGTATGGTATGCCTTCGGCGAACCTATGCAGGGCTTATTTGCCGCTATCACCGTGCTAGTGATTGCATGCCCTTGTGCTTTGGGACTGGCAACGCCTACGGCAATTATGGTCGGCATTGGCAAGGGCGCGGAAAAAGGCATTCTCATCAAAGATGCAGCAAGCCTTGAAATTGCCAAAAAAATGGACGTACTGGTGGTAGATAAAACCGGCACATTGACACAAGGCAAACCAAAAGTAATTCATTATCAATGGTTTACAGATGCAGCTGAACAACAGCAACAGGCGGCTCTGCTGGCAGCTATTGAGCAGCAAACCCAACACCCGCTTGCCGAAGCAATTGTACACCATTTGGCAGAACAAGGCATTGCAGCAGCTACTATTTCAGGCGCTTTTGAAAGCATCGGCGGCAAAGGCATCCGCGCTACCATCAGCGGCGCGACTTACCACGTCGGCAATGCGCAACTGATACAGGAGGCGGGCATCGTCCTTCCCGACGACGCGCTGACAACCGCACAGGCAGCGCAAACGCAGGTGTTTTTTGCCGATAACAGCCGCTTGCTAGCCACATTTGCCTTGCAGGATTTGCCCAAATCCGAAGCCGCCGAAGCCGTGCGGCAACTGACAGTAATGGGCGTTGCCGTCCATATGCTCACAGGCGACAACCGCGCAACGGCGCAGGCAATCGCACAGGAACTGGGTATCCGACACTTTCAGGCTGAGGCGCTGCCCCATCAAAAAGCCGATTACATTGCAGCCCTGCAAGCGCAAGGTTATGTGGTAGGTATGGCAGGCGACGGCATCAACGACAGCGCCGCCCTTGCCCGCGCAGATGTGGGCATAGCTATGGCGCGCGGCGCAGATATTGCCATAGACGCCGCAGCTATAACCCTCATGCACAACGACTTGCGGAAAATTCCCGAAGCCGTTCACCTTTCGCAGCGCACAGCGGCTGCTATTCGTCAAAACTTATTCTGGGCATTTATTTACAACATCATCGGTATTCCGGTGGCTGCCGGGCTGCTTTATCCTTTCACAGGCTTCATGCTCAACCCCATGCTGGCAGGCGCGGCAATGGCGCTTAGCAGCGTGAGCGTAGTCGGCAACAGTTTGCGGTTGAAGTGGGGGTGATTGACCGAAGAGATATGCAATTATTTTAAAAACAGGATTTCTATATGAAAAAAACCGCGAATCATTGGCGCGTTGTATGGCATTGTTTCGAGCAGGCGACGCGCCCCCAGCCATAATTCAGCATAAAATTGTTATATTGTAAACGATATATGTATTAAATAAAAATAGCTTAAAACAACATTGATTTTATCGCTTTTTTGCCTAATTCAACGCTGAATATGCCTTAAAAACGTCTCCTTATAACTTTCGCCAATAGGCGCTTGATATTTTTTTGTCAAAAAAATCAGGTTGCCCTCTATATACTCAATATGGTCTATGGCGACAATAAAGGACTTATGCACGCGCGCAAAATTTGGCTTGGGAAGCAAAGTTTCCATTTTGCTCATCGTTTCGCGAACCATTAAAGCAGCTTGAATGGTATAAATTTTTAAATAGTTGCTCAGCGCTTCCACTAAAATTATTTCATTCAAGGCTATTTTATGAAGTTTCTTATCAGCTTTGAAAAAAAGATAGTGAGGCAAAGTTGTCTTTTCTTCATTTTCATGAAAAGACTTGCGAGCTTTGGCTATCGCGCGCGCAAAACGTTCAAAAGAAAAAGGTTTGAGCAAGTAGTCTGCTACGTCTAAGTCAAACGCATCAAGGGCATAAGCGCTAAAAGCGGTGGTTAAGATTACTTGCGGCGGATTTTTAATTGCACGAAGCATGTCTATTCCTGTGAGTTGAGGCATTTGTACGTCTAAAAACATCAAATCTACCTTGTGCGTTTGCAGCGCGCTAATCGCCTGCCAAGCGTTTGCGCATCTGCCTGCAAGGCTAAGACCTTCCAGTTGACCAATATAATTTTCTAAAACATCGCAAGCCAAAGGCTCGTCATCTACAATCAAACATTTCATCATTCTTGAAAATTTAAGTAAAAATTAACGCAATACTTATCGGTTTGTTTATCTACTTCCAAATTAAATCGCTCTTTTCCGTAGAGCAGTTCCAATCTTCTGTAAAGATTTTTCAATCCTATGCCTGTTTTGCCGGCAGGCGAAGGCAAGGCGATAGGCTCGGCAAAGCTGTTTTCTATGTAAAAAAACAACTCTTCGTCCGTAACCTGAATTTCTATAATAACATAGCCGCCGGCGACAGAGCGGTTTAGCCCGTGTTTGAAACTGTTTTCTACAAAAGGAAGCAAAGTCATCGGCGGAATTTTTTGGTCCTTAATTTCCCCTGAGATGTTCATAGAAATAGTAGCAGCGTCGCCCAAGCGGATTTTTTCAAGTTCCAAATAGCTTTTTAAATAATCAATTTCCTGTTTGAGATAAACCTTTTCAGGGTCGTCTTGCAACATGTAGCGCATCAATTGCGAGAGTTGCAAAACCACTTGCGGCGCTTTATCCGACTTGGCAAGCGTAAGCGCATACAAATTATTGAGCGTATTAAACAAAAAATGCGGACTGACGCGGTAGCGCAAGTTTGCTAATTCAGCTTTTATGACCAAATTTTCTACGTCTTTTGCTTGAAGCTGTTTTTCATACCAGTATTGTCCTAACGAAATGCCCGCTGCAATCAGCATAAACCAAAACATACCTACTAAATAGTTAATAAAATCGGAAGGTTGAGCGTCTAAATCGTAAATATTAGCTATAAAATTTTCCAATTCCATGTTACCGTAACTTGCTACTATCCAAAAAGCAAACATAAGCAACCATACATGCTTATATTTTTGATCTTTTTTTAAGCAAAAAGGTAAAATAGCTTCCGTCAGCAAGTAAAAAACGCTCGCCGAAAACGCCAGTAGAATAAACTGATAGCCTGCAAACGACTGCTTGCCAAAGTTGATAAGCCCGTTGAGCAAGTCGGGGAGCAGATAAATCAGCCAAAACGCCGCATGAAGCAATACTTTCCGTTTTCTCACGTATGAAAATTTTTTACCAAATTAAGCGATTATTTTCAAAGAATTTACTTCTAAAAATGCTTGTTTATCCCTGAAAAAGACGGTTTCATCACAATTTTTAGGCATACGGCGGCTTTGCAGGTAAATTTGAACAAACTAAAACTTGTAAGACCATGAAGTTATTAAGATTTGTTCTATTGGTTCTGCTGCTTGGGGCGGGTCTTCAAGCGCAGGCGCAAAACAAGCAAGTGATGATTATAACCACTATTGAATATTCGGATTTCCTTTCAGGAGCCAACTCTAAGATGTTTATCACCTTCCCTGAAGGCAACCAGCAAGAAGTGGAAATGAGAGGATTATTTTCTTTCGGAGGTTTTATCAGCGAAAAAAATATCAAAAGAAACGACAAAACTGTTGTTGATAAAATCAACGAATACCTCAGTCAAGGTTGGCAATTAGAACATGTCAGTTCCGCCATACGCAACGGACAGCAAGCGCAAGAAGGCATCATTTTCACACGCTACATTCTATCCAAAAAAACCAATTAAAGCTTCAAAAGAATATGAGAGTTTGTCTTTTTTTGGTAATTTTATTTTCATTTCGTTTGAGCTATGCTCAGAGTTCAGGCGATACGGTGCAATTATTGTTAGATTTGCCTGTGTTGGATTTTCCGCATCAGAGTTATGCTTCTCGCACTACGGGCAATTTCTTTGCAGGCTATGCTAACCCGAGCATGAAGCAAAGTTTGCAGATGAGTACCAATTTTTACAACATCGTACACCACGACATCAAGCGCCTTTTTAGAAAGGTAAACAACAATTTTTTGCGAAATTTATTGACCTATGGGGGCGTAACTGCTGTAGATTTATTAAGCGCTTACGTGCCTTTTGGTCATGCGTGGTTGCACGAGGAATATCACCGAGCCGTGCTGACGCGTCGCGAAGTAAATAGCGCCAACGAGGTAAATACTTTCCCTTTTGGAAAATCTGCCATCAAAGTTTACCGCATTACCGATGAGGATTTGAGACGGATGCACGACAATCACCAAAACGATTGGCGCAGATTGCAAACCGCAGGCGGCGAAAGCGAGTTGCACCTGATTCAAACTTTGCAAAGAAATGATTTTTTCTACAAACAAAAGATGCCTAACATACCCCTATATTGGATTCTTACTTTTGGTGTAGGAGAATACCTCAGAGCCTGCGCTCGCCCCGATATTGACGAAATCAATGATAAACTTAGTCAAGAAGAAGGGAGCGACATTGCCAATCGCGATTTTACCGGACCGGATTACACGGCTTGGGCATATTCGCTGTTTCGCCCCAACCTGCCTTATAGCGCCAGAGGCATTCACCCTTCGGGCGTAGGCGTCAATCGCTACATTAGGCAAGCCGATTTGACGCAAGAAGAGCGGGATTTCATTAGGAAGCAAGGCGCTTGGCAATGGATAAACTTTGTTTCCCCTACGCTTTTTGGAATAGAGCGAATTCGGCTCAAATCAAGCGCCGAGGGCGACCACTACGGCAACTTTGCCCTTAGAAGCATCGCTATCCCCTACGGAAACGATTTTATGATAGACCTTTGGTATCAATCGCCCAAAATCAACGCTTTTGCCGTGGTTCACAGCTATTTTAACAAAGATTCCTATTTCCCCGGCTTAGAGGCGGGCGTGGTGGATTACAAACTTTGGAATAATAAAATAGCCCTTAGCCCATCGGCGGCGCTTTGGTTGCAACCCAAAAATCTATCTTTCACCGAAAAAAGCGGCGAGCTGGGCGGCATGTTGAGGGTAAAAGTCCGCGCCAATGGGAAAACGTTTTGCCCTTACATAGAACTGCAAGGCAAAACCGCCGGCTGGCTCATGGGCGATGTGTTTTTAGAGCCTAATTTGAGCGTGAACGCGGGCGTGAATCTATTGGTGCGCAATTAGTTGGTTAAAAAACTATCAGATTTGAAAAGTTAATTTGTTCTTATCCTTTAAAATATGTTTGTCGCTGACGATGCCGCCCGGTGAGGCGGCGTTTGTCATATCATAACCATTATGAATTGCATGATGGATCAATCATCCCAGAGGGGTTTAATATCGGTAGTATAACAATTGCTCTCTGATAATCAAATAGCTACCGGCTGAAATCTGTGCTACATTCAGCCTTTTTAGACAGCCTCGTATCCTAACTTCTTCCTTTGCTCCATGAAAAGTTTCACCAATTGATATCATATATAGCTCCTGAGGAGCAGGGATGATTTCAATGCTACCAATATGTAATCCCTACGGAATAAAAACAGCATGGTAGGTGATTCATTTTAAGCATTAGTATTATTACTCCGTTAAATATCCAGATATACTGCTGTTTGGCAGCATCATCAAAAATGCGGATATAGTTCTCATCAAACGTGATTTCCGGCTCCCTGAATGTAAAAATATCAGTCATACAATAATCAGAGGTAGATTTTGCTAAAAATTCAATGAGCAGCGCGGAGGCAATCTACACGGACATAACGCTTGATACGGTCTTGATACTCGCCTATTGCCATACAAGTAACCACATTGGCGTACCGATCGTCGCGCGGTACTTCGGTGAGGGTTACGCGCACCTGTTGGTCTTTTTGCGGCTTAAAATTGCGGATGTTCTCATCTTCGCTGTACCAGGGTTGTACTACTTCGCCATTTTCCAGTTCCAGTACCATCGCTCCCCAAAGCCCTACGCCGCACATGTTGTAGCGAAAAGTAGCGTTGAGTTGGCAGCCCTCATCATCAGATGGCCGCATGGCGCTTTTATCACATTGCTTTTGCGATGAGGAAAGCAAAAGAACCGAAAGAATGGCTGTCAGCATATGTTTCATAGCTTAACTCAGGATTATTTTGAAGCGAAATTATACATAAAAAACGCTACCTATTGTCTTGGTATTCGCGCGGCGACTTGCCCGTCAGGCGTTTGAAAACATGAATAAAGAAGTTCAGGCTTCGGAATCCCGTTTGGTAACAGACTTCTGTAACGCTCCGTCTGCGGTCGCAGAGCAGGCGCTTTGCCAGTTCGATGCGCTGGTATTGGATAAACTCGACAGGGGTCAGTCCAAACTCTCGCTTAAAAGCACGGAAAAACGCGGCACGGCTCATACAAGCCATATCTGCCAACTTGTCTATATTAAATTGCCGGTGCAAATTTTTACGGATATAATCTGCCACAAAAGCCATCCGATGATTGCTGATTTTAGACGAGCAAGGCATCAGCAACAGTTTTCGCGCCTGCGTTTGCATTAGGCGAATCAATAATTCTTCCAGCGTCAGGTTTGCGATCAGATCTTTTACTGGGTGATTTTCTGTGGCTACCTGCATCAGTTTGCTGATATTTTCGGCAATTGGGCGATTGTTGGTCAGGTGATAGTCTTGCATGGAAAGCTGCCAGCAGTCCCCTTCTTCCGACTTAGGGAAGCGCTCGTTGAGCAGGTCGGTGATGCGCCGCACCCGCTCGGCAGAAATCACCAGTGCAATGCATTGCGAAGGGCTTTGTACTGATGCCTCAGGAAAGTCAATTTCCATGATTTCGCCCGGGGGAACAATCACCGACTCGCCAGGCAGGTAATCAAAGCCCGGATTGTTGAACAGGTGCATTACCTTTTTCCCCTTGAGCATAGAAGTAATCACCAGATCATCAAATCGCAGCGGGAAGCGCTCGGCACGGGCATGCGTTTCATACACATTCAATTCCATCGTATCCATTGTGAAGGCGCGGCGGTGTTCCACCAGCCTATTCAAAGACGCTTCGCGAGAGAAAGGAAGCGCAGGAGGAATAAAAACATGTTGAGCCATAGAGAAGTGTCGTTTTGTATGTGCCGTTTAGCGGTAAAACAGTTGATACGATTGTGCTATCAATTGAGACAATCGTGCAAGTACAACCCTAAGTTATTGATTTCTTTTGAGATTGGTAATAAAAACAGTAAAAGAAAATGGAAACAACAATTGCAGAAACTCCGAGCCGCATTTTGGAGCGGCCAACCTTCAAAGCCCGTTACGATCACTTCATTGGCGGCAAATTTGTACCACCTGCAAGTGGTGAATATTTTGACAATATTTCACCGATTGATGGCAAAGTATTTACCCAAGCCGCACGTGGTAATAAAGAGGACATAGAACGCGCATTAGATGCTGCTCATGCTGCTTTTCCTGCGTTTTCACGCACTTCGGCAACTTTCCGCAGCAATATGTTGCTGAAGATTGCGCAGATTATGGAAGACAATCTGGAATACTTAGCGCGTGTAGAAACGGTAGATAATGGTAAGCCGATCCGCGAAACACGTGCCGCCGATCTTCCGCTGGCGATTGATCACTTCCGCTACTTTGCAGGCGTTATTCGCGCCGATGAAGGCAGCATTGCCGAATTAGACGAACACACTGTTTCGATCAATATTCAAGAACCCATCGGCGTTGTAGGTCAAATTATTCCTTGGAATTTCCCTATTTTGATGGCCGCATGGAAGATTGCACCGGCACTGGCCGCAGGCTGTACCGTAGTTGTAAAACCTGCCGAGCAAACACCAACAGGCATTATGTGCCTCATGGAATTGATTCAGGATGTTGTCCCTCCGGGAGTAATCAATGTTGTTACAGGTTTTGGTCTGGAAGCAGGCAAGCCACTGGCAAGCTCGCCGCGTGTAGCTAAAGTTGCCTTTACAGGTGAAACCACTACAGGCCGCCTCATTTTGCAATACGCTTCAGAAAATATTATTCCCGTTACGATGGAACTGGGCGGCAAGTCGCCTAATATTTTCTTCCCAAGCGTTATGGAGGCAGACGACGAGTTTTTCGATAAATGTCTGGAAGGCGCTACTATGTTTGCCCTCAATCAAGGCGAAGTTTGCACTTGTCCTTCGCGGATTCTGGTACACGAAAGCATTGCCGATGCATTCTTAGAGCGCGTGGTAGAGCGCGTAAAGAAAATCAAAGTTGGTCATCCGCTCGACCCTGAAACCATGATGGGCGCGCAAGCCAGCAACGACCAATACGAAAAAATTAAAAACTACCTTAGCATCGGTGTAGAAGAGGGGGCAAAAGTACTTTGTGGAGGAGCGCCCCTACAAATAAACAGCGGCTTGGAAAACGGTTATTACATCGAGCCGACCATTTTCCTTGGCAACAACAAAATGCGCGTATTCCAGGAAGAAATCTTTGGCCCTGTTACTTCGGCAACTACCTTCAAAACCACCGAAGAAGCCATCCAAATTGCCAATGAAACTCTGTACGGACTTGGCGCTGGCGTTTGGACGCGCGATGCACACGAAATGTACCAAGTGCCGCGTGCCATTCAGGCGGGGCGCGTATGGGTGAACTGTTACCACGCTTACCCTGCGCACGCACCGTTTGGCGGCTATAAGAAATCCGGCTTCGGCAGAGAAACACATAAAATGATGCTGAACCACTACCGCCAAAACAAGAACATGCTCATCAGCTACGACAAAAATAAACTCGGTTTCTTTTAGTCGTTTACTGCCTACTGTGTGAGTTGTTTGTTAGCAGCCACCCTGAATTTTCGGGGTGGTTTTTTTTTGGCCAACTATTGCTAAAACTTAATGGTTCAGCCGATTGTCCTACATATTTAACACAACCTACCAATAAAATTTTCCATTATTTAATCTTAATGCGCCAAAAAAGCATCCCAAAGCTTGCAATGTTAAAAAATAATCAACTTTACTTTGGCACATATGTAAAAAAATAACAACATCATACCTTGCGGCGCATTTACCTAAACGCGCCATGAAACATCATTTACACTACCGCTTTAAACCCCTGCAAAGCGCAGTTCTGCTACTGTGTACCCTGCTTTGCAACGGTTATCTTTTTGCACAATCCAACACATCCATTCTGGGTTCTATTCGCTCCAAGAGCAACGAAGCGCTGCCCGGCGCTAACGTATCCGTTAAAAACGAAGCCACAGGCTTTACCACGGGTACTGTTACCAATGCCGAAGGTCGCTTTGTTATCAACCAGCTACCCTTGGGTGGCCCTTATACCGTTACCGCACAGTTTGTAGGCTATGGAACGCTTCAGAAAACAGGCTATATCCTGCGCGTAGGCGAACAGCTGCGCGTTGATTTTGAGCTGGAAGAAAAAGCATCTGAGCTTCAGACCGTAGAGGTAACAGCCTCAGAAGACAACATTGCGCGGGTATCGCCGCTGGGCGCAGCAACCCGCCTCGGCGTGCAGGAAATCAAACACATGCCTACCAACGGACGCAGTTTTCAGGATTTGGCAAACCTTAGTCCGGTAGTAGGTTCCGGAGCTACCTTTGCCATCGGTGGGCAGCGCGAAAGCTCAACGGCAATTACATTAGACGGCGGCAACCAACGCTACATGATGAACGGCGGCTTGATTTCTTCCATTACCGTTTCGATGGAAGCCATCCGCGAATACGAAGTAACCAACAACAGCTACAACGTACTGGAAGGCAGACAAGGCGGCGGCTCGGTCAATGTAATCACCAAAAGTGGTACAAATAATCTGACAGGCAGCGCTTTCTACTACCTCCGCAACCGTAACCTAACCCGCGATAAAAATTTTCTCAACCAGCCCATCAGCGATTTTCAAATCCGGCAATACGGCGCTTCGCTTGGCGGAGCAATCATTAAGGACAAACTGCACTTTTTCGCGGCCTTTGACTTTGAAGACCGCACCGACCCGCCGCTGGCAATTATTGACGTGCGCGACAATACCACCGAGCGCATCGCCCAGATTTCACGCGCCAATTTAGACCGCTTGCTCACTATCTTACAAGACCAGTACGGCGTAGATAGAAATCAGCAGCAAACAGGACTCTTCCCGCGTGAAGCTGTGAACCGCACCGTTTTTGCCCGCTTAGACTGGCAGATTAACGACAAACACCGCCTCACTTTCCGCAACAACGTACTGTGGGCATATGCGCCGCTGACGGTAGGCCCTTCGGGCGTAGATCCTACGATGATTTACGAAAGCTACGGCAATACGCGCATTTGGTCTTATTCGGGCTTGGCGCAGTTGCGCTCCGTACTCAGCTCGCGCCTGACCAACGACCTGAAAGTGCAGTACCTGGCCGCACAGCGCAACTTTGAACCCAATACACGTGCCCCGCGCGGCTGGGTCAACGTTACTTCACAAATTGAGGGCGTAGGCACGGTATCGCGCGTATTCCAATTTGGCGGCAATCGCATCGCGCCGGAAGAACAAGGCGAGCGCCAGCTGCAATTGGTCAATAATGTGTACTGGCAAAAAGGCAGGGTTTTCTTCACCCTTGGAACAGACAACATTATCACTTTTACCAATACGCTCAACACGAACGAACAAGGCGGCTTGTTTGAATTCCCAAGTTTGGATGCGCTTGCCAATCGCCAACCCAACCGCTATACGCGCTTAGCGCCTATCAATCCACAAGGAGGCTTTGCTTCTTTCCTGAAAATGACTTCTGCCGATGTGGCGCTGTATGCGCAGGCCGACTACAACCCTACGCCAAAGCTGAATATTCAAGGCGGGCTGCGCTGGGATGCTACCTTGTTTTTGACGCGCCCTGAGCGCAATCCATTGCTGGAAAATACGCTGGGGCAGCGCACCAACGTTATCGCACGCGACCTGAACAATATTCAACCGCGTTTGCAGATTACCTACGACTTTGCAGGCGACCAAACCTCAGTGCTGAAATTTGGCGCAGGCTCTTATGCAGCCAATATTGTACACTGGGCACAGTTGAGTAACATGCAGCAAACAGGCACGCGACTGACCGATGTTGTGGTAACGGGAGCAAATGTTCCAACCCCGGACTTCATCCGCTACCGTCAAGACCTCAACAGCATACCGGGTGCGGAACTTGCCGGACAGAGCGTTCCCTACATCAACATAATCGGCGACGGTTTCCAAGCCCCTACCACATGGAAAGGCAACCTATCTTTCCGCCAGTTTTTTGCAAGCAAAGTTTATGTAGGATTTAATGCCTATTACGGACGCACGATTAACAACTATGTGTATGTGGACAGGAATCTGCGCAGCGCCCCTGCCTTTACGCTTGCTAACGAAGGCAACCGCCCCGTATTTGCTCCATTAGACCGAGTAGCGCGCGCCAACCCAGCCCGCCCGGGAGCTATTCCGTATCCTATCGGCAATCCGCGCGATGTCAATCAAGACCCGCGCTTAGGGCGCGTGTTGGAACTCAACGGCTTGTCTAACGTATGGCAGCGCGGCGTTATTCTGGAAGCGGGGCTTCTGCTGCCCAAAGGCGGAAGCATCAACGCTACTTATACTTACAACCAGACAGAAGACAACAACTCCTACAACTGCTGCATCGCCCGCACTTCGGCGCTGACACAGATTATTGGCGACCCGCGCAATCTGAATGAAAACAGGGGCAACTCTGGCACTGACTTCCGTCATAAAATCGTGCTGTTTGGCACTTCGCCGCAGATGTACGGCTTCCGAATTGGCTTCCGCTATGTGGGTATTCAGGGTAACCCGTGGACACCTATCGTATTTGGCGACATCACGGGCGACGGCGTAGGCTTACTCATCAATACCAACAAACGCGCCTTCCTGTTTGACCCTGCTGTTGTGCGCGCCAATCCTAATATGACTCCTTTCGAGCGCAATCTGGCAGATGGTATGGAAGCCGTACTCAATAATCCTGATAACATTGCTGCGGAACTGCTGCGCAATAATCTGGGAAATTTTGCTCCGAGGAATGCTATATTTAACCCGATGGCACATAATTTAGACGTGCGCCTGTCCTATACCTTAGACAAGCAAACGTTCAAATGGTTGGGCAGCCAGAATATGGAGGTAATAGCCGAGTGCTTTAACTTCCTGAACTTCCTGAAATCTGACTGGGGGCGCAATAAAATTGTACCGGGCGGCAACCAGGTACTTTTGCAAGCGCTGGGCTTAGACCCTCTGGCAGAAGCACAGGGACGCATTCAGTATGCCTATAATGTCAATCGCGCATTTGGTCAGGCGACGGCTTTCTCTAACCTGCCCTACCAGATTCAGATAGGCATTCGTTACGGGTTCTAAGTTCATATCCAAAAAAACAGCAGCGTGGTAAATGTTACCACGCTGCTGCAAAAAATCAACAAACCCAAAAGCGCTGCTCTTTATCAGGAAGCCTTTTCATCTGTGGCTTCTATTGTGGTTTCATCTCTGTCCTTGCCGTTTTTTTGGACAATCATTTGTTGCAAATACGCCACTATCTTGTAAGGCTCTCCGTTCAGGTTCATAATTGGGTTATAGCTCCCACGAACGATAACCTCCTGCCCCGCTTTGTTGCGCAATTTAAACTCTCCTTCTTGCGCTTTGCCGCTGCGAAGATTTGTCCAGAACATAGCGTATTCACTGGTTTCCGCCTCTTGTTTGCCCATAAATAACTTGTGATGCCGACCCATTATTTCGTTGATGCCATAGTCGAGCAAGTCAAGGAAGTTATCGTTGGCTTGGGTCAGATGTCCTTTCATGTCAAACTCGGCTACTGCAAACGAACGGCGGATAGCGTCTAACTGACCGGAAACATCCAGATTGACCATTTTTTGTTGGGTAATTTCCTGTGCGAGTTTAATGACTTTCACCGGTCTTCCGTGTCTATCCATCACGGGCATGTAGCTGGCGCTAAACCATTTTTCCTCTCCGTTCTTTGCCAACCGCTTAATTTCGCCTATGAACGGTCTGCCGAGCCGCAGGTTGTCCCATAACTTGACATATTCGGGCGAATTGGCCTCTTTGGCATCTACAAACAGGCGGTGCGGCTTCCCTACAATTTCCTCTAACCGATAACCCATTGTTTCAAGGAAATTGCTGTTGGCATCAATTACAAGCCCTTCCATATCAAACTCAACGGTAGCCATAGTGGTATTGATGGCAGCCATCAGTCCGTTGAGGTTCATGGCCGTGCGCTGCATTTCTTCTTGGTTGGCTTGCAATTCTTCTAAGTTCTGGCGAATTTCCTCTTCCTGGGTGCGCAATTCCTCTATTTGTTGTAGGGTTTGCGCTTCGAGTTCTTTTTGTTTGGTGATGTCTTTGATGAAAGCCGTATAAACCGATTCGCCGTTAAATTCCGACTCGCTCAGCGTCAGCAGGATAGGTATGGTTCTTCCGTCTTTATGGCGGGCTTCTACCTCACGACCGATGCCGATAACCCTCTTCTGGCGGGTGGTTGCGTAGTTGTGCAGGTAGCGGTCGTGCTGGGCGGCATGGTCGCTGTGCATCAGTATTTTCACGTTTTTGCCAATAACTTCGTTGCGCTCGTAGCCCCACATTTTTTCGGCTGCCGAATTGAAGAAACTGATGATACCGGTTTTGTCGATGGTAATTACCGCATCAACGCAGCCTTCCAAAATGTTGTTGAACTTTTGGGCAATTGCTTCGGCTTCGCGTTGCTTGTCTTGCAGCGCTTCTTGGATGGCGAGCAGCTCCTCCAAGTTTTGGCGAATTTCTTCTCCTTGGGTTTTAAGCTCTTCGTTGTTTTGCTGAATTTCCATCATCAATATTCGCTCGGCGGTGATGTCTTGCGCAATTTTGATAACCTTCTGCGGTCTGCCCAAGTAATCTACAATCGTATTGTAATTGCCTCGCAACCATACCGTTTTTCCTGATTTGGTAATGCGTTCGAATTCGCCGTCGTTGAAACCTGCTTGCCCGCCGAGTTTTTCCCAGAAGTGTTTATATGCTTCTGAAGCCCGTTCTTTAGCCGATACAAAAATGCTGTGGTGTTTACCTTGTATTTCCTCTAATGAATACTCCATCAGTTGCAAGAAGTTATCGTTAGCCGTGAGGATATTGCCCTTCGTATCGAACTCAATAATGGCATTGGCGTGATTAATCGCCTCCATTTTGCCGCTTAGGTCAATGGCTTGTAATTTATTTTGCGTTATATCTGATTGAATGGCGATAAACTTGCTCAGTTGACCTTGCTCGTCAAAAATAGGATTAACGGTTAGCGAAATCCAGTAAGGTCTGCCGTCTTTGGAATAATTAAGGATTTCTTCTTGAAAAGCGCGCTTAGTTTTAAGTTTCTGGCTGATGCGCGCCACCGTATTGGGGTCGGTATCGGGGCCTTGCAAAACATGTCCGGGTTTTTTACCGATAATCTCATCGGCTTTATAGCCGGTCATGCGCTCAAAGCCGCGATTGACATATTCGGTAATGCCGTTGGCATCGGTAATGATAACCGAATTATCGGTATTATCGGCTACCAAAGAAAGGCGTTGATAGTAAATTTCTGCTTGCTTGTTGGCGGTAATGTCTTGACCGAACATCAGCGCCTTGCGAACGTTACCGCCCGCATCTTTAACGGGGCTGAAAACTGTTTGCAACCATACCTGACGGCCGTCTTTTCCGTTGAACAAATAGTTGCCGATTTGCGAAATGCCGTTTTGAACCTGCTTCCAGATTTGCTCAAAATTGCCTGTTTTGGGGCTTGACACAAAAAAGGATTGCAATTTTTTGCCCCGCAATTCTTCAGGCACGAGACCCAACGATTCGGCAAAACGAAGGTTGGCAGAGGTTATCATGCCTTGAGTATTAAGCTCTACCATGCAAAGCGTGAGGTCAATGGCGGCAAACAAGCCGTTCATCTCCATTTCTTTGCGCTGCATTTCTTCCTGTGTGGCTTGCAACTCCTCCATGTTTTGGCGCATTTCTTCTTCGGCAGAGCGCAGCTGCTCGGTTTGCTGCTGCGAAATGCGCAACAAATATTGCGTGCGCTTGCTGACCTGCGCGTTGGCAATTGTAGAAGCAATATTTTCACCCAGTTTTTGTATAAAATCTACCTGATAGGGCTGAAAAGGTTGAAAAGCCGCCAGTTCAATCATGCCGACCACTTTTTCATTTACTTTGAGCGGCACAATCAACAGCGTACTGGGGCTTTCTTGCCCTAATCCTGAACTGATGGTAGAGTAGTTTTTGGGCAGCGCATTGTATTGAATGTGTTCTTTTTCCAAATAAACTTGCCCGATAAGCCCTTCGCCTATTTCAATACGCTTTTGCAGGAATTTGCGGCGGTCGTAGGCATAGCAGGCGACCATCTCAATAAACGGCTCGCGCCCGTCTTCTTCATTGACAATAAAAAGCCCGCCTTGGTTGGCGTTTACGTATTTGACTAAGTTGGAAATAATGCTGTTATATAGCAAGTCTAAATCGTGCGTACCAATCCGCAAGATTTCGACAAATTTTGCCAATCCTTCATTAGCCCATTGGCGCTCTACCTCTTTGGCGGCAATGCGCTGCATCTCTTCGCGCATTTTGAGCAAAGCGCGAGTTAAGTTAGATGGTTGGTTGGTTGCCAAATCGGCGATGGCGTGTTGTGCTTCGTCTAATTTTCCATGGGTGATAGCTTCTACAAACTTTGCAGCCCGTTCGGCTTCTTTTGTGAGTCGTTCGGCCGTTTGCTCGGCTAAACGGAAAGATTGCATCCGCTCTTTTCCTATGATACTAAATAGCATGCCGGTGAGATTTTTACAGTTTTATATTATTTCTGATGAAGGAAACTGTTAATTTCAAAACAAAACGTCTTCACAATGAATTTATTATGTTTTGTAATTGGTCGGCTAAGAAGCATTTAAAGGAAATACATTGTTGAACCCGACTCAAGCAAACTCAATTTTACTGATTAAAAAAAATTAGCAAATATCTAAAAAAATTGATTAATGCTAAAACGAATCATCTACCATGCAGTTTTTATCCCGTAAGGATTGCATATGGGTAGTGTTGAAATCATCCCCCCTTTTTTCTGCTCTGTGAGGCTGTCTAAGGAGGCTGAATGTAGCACAGGCTTCAGTCTGTAGCTGTTTGATGATCGGTTATTTAGGAAATCACAGACTAAAATCTGTGTTACTTTTTGGACAGCCTCGATTGATCCATTGGGCAATTCATAATGGTATAAAATGGCGTAAAATAACTGCTCAAAATGCTGACAACATTTGAACAGTTCAACAAAAAGCGTTCTTTGTATCGCCAATAAAACGGCTGCGTAAGTTCTGCCAAGCCGGTTGTTTTCCAGAAAACCTCTGCGCGATGACTTTCGATGTAGATAAAAAGTGGGATAGTGTGCGATGCTTTTTTAGCAGCGTGGTAAATGTTACCACACTGCACCCACACTGCACCCGCGCTGCACTCGCGCTGCACATCTCAAAATTTAATTTTTCTGTGCCTACAATAATTGATAAACAGCCTCGTTTTAGTCTATTGGGGCATATCAAATCAACAACGTACATGCGCTTATATCTAAGTATTTTAGCCTGATTTTGAGCACTTTTACTTAGGCAAAATAAGTAGTCCTACTTATACCTTTCAATATTTTTGAAGTAGATCTTTGTAACAGTTCGGACATTCTGTCTTTTGCTAATTGCACAGAGTTTTTTAGACAGCCTGCCAAGGAACTACCATCCTTAACCTACGAATTTTTACTATGGAAGCCAGACGGGATACCATCATATTGGAATTGATCAAATATTTAGTCAATTCGGAGAAGCAACTACCCAAAGACATTAGCACTGCTTTCGGTCATCAGCCGTCAGCCGCAACTATAACCACAGCTCATGTAGATACAAGCGAAATTGCGCGCTACCAACAACAAACCAATTACAAGTTGGATGAGTTGAAGCGAAGCATCGAGTTGCTGCATGAGCAACTACAAGCACTCAGCAAAGGGAATAGCAACGGCAATGGACACCATCACGAGCCTTATGCGGCGGCAATCTCGTCATCAGCATCAACTACTACAGATAGTTTTTATCAGGAACTGGTACAAGGCTATGCAGAAACTGCCGAAGAGAAGTTGCAATCTTTCCTTGGAGGCGGGCTGATCGCACAAAACAACAGCGAATTCTTTCTCTGGTCGGGCAACTGGAAAAACCGCATCTGCATTGTCTCGTTGCAGGCAGAAAACAACGCTGTCAGCCATCAGGTACTTGCTGTAATCGGCAGCGAAGCCGTCTTGAGCATCAATTCCGAAACGGAGCAAGCTGAAGACATGCTCTTGCAAATCAACCGCAAAATTACCGAGTACCACCTGCGCCATCCGTCGCTGCCCCCAAAATTGAAGGTTGGGGTTTGTCTGATTGACAAACGACAGGCAAAGGTATTTTTTGCAGGTGCTCGTATGCACTTAGTACAGGTAGGCGAAGAAGGAGTAGCTGTGCACGAAGGCAGTAAATCTTTTGCTGGCACGGCTTCTAACAGTTTTTCAGGACATCAGACAAACATCAGACGAGGCACTTCTTTTTTCTTGTACGGCAACAACGTCAGCAGCGATCTGGACAAACTGCTCAAAAAAATAGCGGAAGAAAGCCCTCAGGACAAGAAAGCACAATTAACTAAATGGCTTGCCAAAAAGAACAGCAGCGATGCGATCATCGGTTTTAGTTTCTAATCCATCACAAACACCTCACTTATGAATCCGGACAACTTTAATCCGATATTTAGTTTCACCCCCAAACCTTTGGTGCAGGAACAAAAAAAGTCCGTCAGCGAGCCGGGGTTTGATACGCCTTTTTTTGAACCCCAGATCAGACAAGAGCCTGTCAAACAGCCTGCGGCTTTCACAACGCCCGCTACAACACCCGAAATCAACGGCAGTACTCAGGCAAACGATGCTAT
Organism: Rhodoflexus sp.; assembly: GCF_053489755.1. Lineage (NCBI taxonomy): Bacteria > Pseudomonadati > Bacteroidota > Cytophagia > Cytophagales > Thermoflexibacteraceae > Rhodoflexus > Rhodoflexus sp. The sequence continues at coordinate 14,844 of NZ_JBRCHD010000015.1, read as the reverse complement.
CCTCAACAAAATCAATGAACTAGAGACGCTGATCCTGCAAAGGCAGCAACCTGCCACAAGCGGCGAACAGAACGAAGAAATGATCAACCAACTGCGGGCACACACCCTGCAAATTGCCAAACTGACCAAAGAAGTAAAGTTATTGGAACACAAAGGCGATGCAGACGAGCTGAAAAATGAGATAAAAATGCTTTCTTCCCAGTTGCGCAGCACCAACCTATACCTGTCTAAGATAGATCGCAAGGTAGATTACATCATGAACGCTATAGGCTCGCTGCAAGAAAATGCAGGCGAAAGCGATTCGCATCAAGAGCTTATTCAAAGCGTGCGCACACAGGCGCTGATGCTTTCCAAATTAGAGCGCAAAATTAACGAATTATTGTACCATCAAAGCCGATAGGACACCATGGAAGGAGCAATCAAACAGGAAGCGCAAATTGGCAAACAATTAAAAGCCTTTACCGCTACCCACCACGATCAGATAGAACAGAACCCCCTCACCAAAGCTATTGTGGAGGGAACGATTACCAAAGAAGACTACACACATCTATTGCGTAAATTCTATGGTTTCTACAGCGCCTGTGAGCCTCTTTTGGAGCAATCTACCCTCTGGAAACAGATGGGTTTTGACATTGCTGCACGCCGGAAAACTCCCAAACTCGTACAAGATCTACACTTTTTGGGTGCTGATCTGGCAGATTTGACCATATGCCAAGACTTGCCGCCGCTGCAAACGGATGCTCAGCGCATTGGCTTTCTCTACGTAGTAGAAGGATCTACACTGGGTGGACAGTTTCTCAGCCGCGCGTTGGCCAAAAAATTCGGTTTCACCGCCGAGCAGGGCGCCGCCTATTTCAACAGCTACGGCACAGAAAACTTAGGCTATATGTGGAAAGAGTTCCAGATAATGCTCAACCAATTTGCAGACCGCCATCCGGAAGCCCATCAGGAACTGCTGGAAACAGCTTCACTTACCTTTCAGAAATTAGACAAATGGCTTTCCGCCTGAAACACGCAACATTCATACAACTATTCAAATCACTTAACCGGCTTATTTAAATATGAACAATGGATTGTCCCTTTCTCCCAGAGAAGTAATTGAGACCGAGTGCGACCGATATAATTTTGAAACGCCCGGCAAAATACAATCGCACGGCGCGATGCTGGTCTTGCAGGAAACCAGCCTCACCATTACGCAAGTCAGCCAGAATACTAATCGCATTGTGGGCGTAGATGCACAGCAACTGATCAACCAACCGATCATCAACTTTTTGGATCCTGCCAGTATCGAAGCGCTGCAAAGGGCAGTGCGCTCTACCAACCTGAGCATGGTAAACCCCGTCCGGCTGAACTTTCGCGGTAAGGTTTGCGACAGTATTCTGCTGCGCCACCAAGGCTTGCTCATCATCGAGCTAGAGCCTGCCAATCAGGCGATAGACAATGTAGATGCCTACCAAATGGCAGCGATGAGCGCTATGGAAAAGATTCAGAGTGCAGTTTTCGTCGAGCAACTGATTGATATCGCCACCAACGAAATCCGCGATCTGACCGACTTTGACCGCGTCATGTACTACAAGTTCGACGAAGACTATCACGGTCAGGTAGTAGCCGAAGCAACTGTTCGCGGAGCAGATTCCTTTCTGGGGCTGCGTTTCCCTGCTTCGGATATTCCGTATCGGGTGCGCCGCCTGTATATGAGCACAAACTGCCGCTACCTGCCCGATCTGCACGAGCCGCAAGTGCCTCTCGTACCGGAGATTAACCCGCTGACGCGCAAGCCTTTAGACATGACCCCGACTATTTTGCGTGCCGTAGCCCCTACACACATAGAATACATGAAAAATCTGGGCATTAACTCGTCTATGTCTTTCAGTATCGTGAAAGATGGCAAGCTCATCGGCATGTTTGCCTGCCACCACTATTCTGGCAAATTGGTGCCTTATGTGAACAGATTGGTATGCGAACAAATCGTAGAGATGTTCGTGATGATGCTCAGCCAGCTGGACGACGAAAGCTCTCAAGCCAACCGCCTGCGCAAATTCAAAACCAGCGCGCAGCAAGCAATCCAGAACGGACAGTTGCAACAAGCTATAACTCCGCTGCTCAGCATGGTTAATGCCGATGGTGTGGCTATATACAAAAACGGACAACTGACGCTCGGCGGCTATACGCCGACTGCCGAAGAAATAAAGGCGCTCGTCAGCCTACTGAGCAATCCGTCTTACAATATTCTGTATCAGGAAGATGCTCGCGGTCTGTTTGTAACCAGCAAACTGTCCCATGTACTGGTTGGCGGCGAACGGATAAAAGATGCTGCAAGCGGCGTATTGGCAGTGCCTATTTCGCGCAGTCAAGGTGATTTTATCCTCTGGTTCCGTCCAGAGCGCATACTGGCAGCTACTTGGGCAGGCAACCCCGATCAGGCAATGCACATTGACGAAAAAACCATGCGCGTATCGCCCCGTAAATCGTTTCAGGCATGGCAAAAAAGCGTGGAATTGAGTTCGGAAGCATGGAAGTCTTACGAAACTCAGATGGCCGCAGAACTGCGCGATGCGCTGATTCAATAGCAGAAATTAAAACAAAAAAGACACCAGTATGACCTATTTTGATGAACCATTTCTGCAAATAAAGGCTGAAAAGTCCGTTGCCACTATGGAATGGAAGGGGCTTGCTAAGTCAGATGCCTATCGAAAGGGGTTTGAACAATACCTCAAACTGCTCATAGAAGGCAAGCATTCGCACTGGCTGTTGGACTTTACCAACGGCAAAGTCATTGATGTAAAAGACCAAAAATGGACAACCGACGAATGGCTGCCCGGCGCAGTTGCCGCCCTGAGAGGAAACATTCAGAAAGTGGCCATCATTCTGTCTAACGACGTATTCAACAAGGTTGCCAGCCGCGTAATTGCCACAACCATCGCTAAACTCACCGAAGCGGAAATTGCCTACTTCAACGACAAACGCGATGCGATGGATTGGCTGTTGCAAGAGGAAACCGTAGCGGTTTAAACAATATTCGCATTCTTTTCTAACCACGCGTTTTATGGACGAACATAATAATTACCTGAAAATCCAAATCTATGATGAGATGTTGGTCATGGAATGGGTTGGGCACATTGATACGATTGATTACAGGTTGGGCCATCAGGTATTTCTTAATACCGCGCTGGAAACCAAGAGTAACTGCTGGCTGCTGGACTACAAACGAAGTGGCGACATCACCTATCAGGACAGCGAGTGGACAGTAGAATACTGGCTGCCGCAGGCATTGGAAGTTGTAAAAAATGCAAATAAAATATCGGTTGTTGTACCGAATAACATTTTCAATAAGATTCCACTGCGGATTGTTGTCTCAAAGATTGCAGAAGCACATCCTCGTACCAGCATTGCGTTTTTTAACGATACTGAAGAGGCCAAGGCATGGTTGCTATTGGAAACTTCTACAGTAACAAAGGCATCCTGAATAGTTAGTGAATCAAAACGCGAATGCAACCTATATCCCCTGTGCAAACAGGGGATACAGATTGGGTCTGCATCTTGCCATGCATTTCTTCAAAGGCAAAATCTGTACTGAGAGGTTCATGTAAACCGATGAGCCAGCAAGGCATAGTAATAAATTACATCAAAAGCAACGGCTAACTGCTACCTGACATGCTGGTAAAGAAGTCGCAAATTAAAAAGCACATGAAACAGACTGTTACTGATACCTCGCATCTGCATCAGGATCTGCTTGCGCTGCTTGCCGCTAAGGAGGAGGAGATCAAGCGCTTACGACAGGAAAACGCCTACCTCAACGAATACATAGAAGAACAGAAACTTATCTCTCAGAAAAATTACGAGAACTACGAATCCATTTTAGCACAAGCCAACCAGCAAAAACAGGAGCTGGAACAAACCATGGCGACTTTGCAGGAAAGCAAAGACGAAATGGATATGCAGCGTACTTACTTAGAAGCAACCATTGCCGAGTTGGAGCAAACTCTCAAACAGCTGCAGGAAACCAACGAAGAGATAGAAATGCAACGCGGCTACTTAGAGGCAACCATCGAAGAATTAGATAAAACCAATTCGAAAGTAGCGGCCAGCATCAACTACGCCCAGCGCATCCAAAAAGCCATTTTGCCGTCTTTTGCGCACTTGCAAAGGTTTCTGCCCAATAGTTTCGCCTTTCTTAAGCCAAAAGATGTGGTATCGGGCGACTTCTACTGGTACAGCATCCACGGCAACCAGATCATCGTAGCTGCGGTAGATTGTACCGGCCACGGCGTTCCTGGCGCACTGATGTCAATTATCGGGCACAGCCTACTCGATAAAATAGTTAACGTATTGAAGATATTTTCCCCCGATCGGATTCTGTATGCACTCAACTTGAGCCTGAACGACATGCTCAACCAAGATGAAACCAATAACAAAGACGGGATGGATCTGGCAATTTGTAAAATAGATCTGGCCAGTAAAACCCTCGAATATGCCGGCGCAAGAAATCCGCTGATACTTTTTCAAAATGGAGAAATGCGGGTAATAAAAGCAGATCGCATGAGCATTGGCGGCTGGCATAACTACAATTCTCATCAGTTTACAAAGCATTCTTTTTCATTGCAAGAAACAACCACTTTGTATATGTTCTCCGATGGCTTTGCAGACCAGTTTGGGAGCGGCGATACACGGGGAGAAATTAAAAGATTTGGCTCTGCCAAATTCAGGGAAATGCTTGCCTCTTTCCAGCAACAACCCATCAGCGAGCATCCGAAACTACTGGAAAATGCACTGAAAGAATGGAAGATGGGCTACCCGCAAATTGATGATATTCTGGTAGTTGGCATCCAAATACAAGTCTGAAAAAACGAGTAATCCTACTTATTAAAAATAGGTATTCATACACATAAAAAATTATTTGAATTAACCTATTTTTGTTCATAAGGATTTTTAAAAATCTCACTTTTTAAACCAAAATGGAGAACCGAAACGGTCTTATTATCGGACTTATTAGAAAGTTAACTGACTACGGCGATTATCCGCAGAATATTTCTTCGGAAGCACTTGCATCTATTTTTTATGAAAGTAAGCATACAACTGAAAATTTGATTACAGATCAATGCAATAATAACTTCTACGATTATGCATACAATAAAATATGTACGGATCAGGACTTATTAAAAGATATTTTTTCTGAAAGTCATACTATCAATTTCAGTAGCGAAAACAATTATAATACGATCATATACGTCACTCAAAAAATGGGCTTAATCCTCTTGTTTACAGGAAGTTATAAAGGCAATCAGCAGCCCGGTATATTGATGAGTCTATTTCTACGCCTACTCATAGAAAAAGTTTTTGAATCATCTTTTTTTCAAATTGATAAAAATAAATATCAACCTGATTCGTTTAATAGTAAAATAGCAGAACTCTTTGAAGAAGCACAACATTTAAATTATGAATTAGCAGTTTGCGCCATCGAACCTTTTTGGGCAAAGATGACCTATTATACTAATTCGATACCGCTTTATTATTGTTCAAAAGAAAACTTATCAGCTGTAGCCATCAACAGCGAATATACTTCTCCAAAATCTCATCAAAATGAATTTTATAAAGCGTATCCAATAGATTATATTAAAAACAGCGCATTTTATCTGCCTACTTTTGCACTCGAAAAAGATGAATCGTTGCAACCTTTGGTGTTCAATTTCAGAGAGTTATTGCCGGAAATAAGCAAATTTGACATACACAAACAGCAAAAAGAAATAAAGGCATTATTTCAGTCGGCAACAGCCGAGCAGCAGCAAAGTTTTGCAGGAAATTCAATGCTGATTTTTAAAATGTAATTTTTAAATCACTCTAAAATTACCTGTACAATGCAAAAATCAGCTTATTCAGACTTGCCGGAAGAACAGCAGAAAATAGCAAACGATTTTTATCTGTCCTATGAAGATAAATATGGAAGTATTTATGTGAGCAAACAGCAACAACCGACTATTTTTATTTGTCAGGTTCGCACAACTCATATTTTTGACCAGGACTTTAAAAAGTTGCTGCATCAGTGTACAATGCTTGCACAAAAAACAGGCTGTGAAAAGTTTATTATAGACATGCGCAAGCTGCACATACTGCAATATAACTCTATGGAATGGTACTATCTGCACTGGAAGCAGATGATGTATCGGGAGTTTCAGCTCGGTGTGCATCGCAAGTTGTACCTGATGGAACCTTGGCTGTTGGAATATATAGAGGATTGTCGCAAAGAAATTTACAAAAAGTCGCCGAGCAATATTTGTCATCATCTGGACATCCGTGCATGTACCGATTTGCTACAAGCCATTAACCAATAAAACGATATGCCATTGTCAGAAATAATCCTGCAAAATCAGGCACAGCGTTTTGAATTATTAGCTGCCCTTTACGCCCGTACACAGGTAGGGAGCAATGCACTCTGCGACTTGGGGCGGGTCGCTATGGAGAAGGGGATGAGCCAGCACGAGTTTGCACGTGCCTTTGAGTACCTACTCAACGAAAAGCTCATCAGCAACCCTATCAACGGCAGCTTTTCTAAAATTACGCATTTAGGGATTAAGGCTGTGGAAGATGTGTTCAGGGACACCAGTAAACCCTCGAGCTATTTTCCGCCTTATACCAAAATGATAAAATAAAATCAATTTTTTAAACTAATTAGTTAAATTTTAAAATTTAAAGACCATGACAAATCTTATTTTTGACAAGCAAACAGAGCGTTTCAACCTGTTATTCGCTCTCTACAAAAAGTCTAACGCAAATGCTGAAATGTCTTTCAACATGCGTGAACTGGCCAGTCAAAACGGAATGGGCTACCATGCCTTCCGCAGCGCCTACGAGTATCTGGTAGCAGAAGACCTGATCCAACCTCGCCACTATTCGGGCGGCAGCGAAGGACAAGACAGCTACTACTACTATTCGTCTATCACAACAAAGGGAATGAATGCGATTGAGGAGACTTTCCGCAATATGCACCAAGATTCTACCTACTTCCCAGCTTATCACCGTATGATGCATTAATCTGACCTTCAAACTATCATCGTTTATGGCACACATTCGCCTGAGAATCAACCAGAAAGAATACGAACTGGAAGGCAGCGAAGAGTTCATCCTCAAGATGGAACCCAAACTGACTGAGTTTTTGGAAAAACACTTGGAAGATTCGCCTACTGCTGCAGAAAACGTTGCTGTGCTCAAACGCCCGGCAGATATGCAAGTAGCTGCACCACCTATTACAGGGGCAGCAACAGGGCAGGTGCGAAATGCAGTAAACGATGCATATATAAAGGATTTTTTAGACAGATACAATAACTTCAACAACCTGATTGCCGGTAAGAAGTAAGTAGATAGAACTGTTTTTAGCAGCGTGGTAAATGTTACCACGCTGCTTTTTTTGCAGGAAAGCGCATAAAGAACTAATTTCGTAAACTTCATATAATCTGGAACGGATGAAAGTTATCGCCATCATCAACCACAAAGGCGGCGTAGGCAAAACCACAACGACGCTCAATCTTGGAAAAGCGCTTTCCCTCAACAGCAAGAAGACACTCATTATAGATATTGACCCGCAGGCAAATCTTTCACAGGCAATAGGAATAGAAGAGCCGGAGCAAAATATTTATCAGGCAATTTGCGAAAACGAGCCGCTGCCTGTTATGCACCTGTCGGAAAACTTAGATCTGGTGCCTGCCGATCTGGATTTGTCGGAAGCAGAGGTAAAGTTGCAGGCAGACGTAAACGGTTATTTTCGCCTGAAAAATGCCCTCCGCCCCATCAAAGATACCTATGATTTTATCCTGATTGATTGCCCGCCTTCCTTAGGCATTCTGACGACCAATGCACTCATCGCAGCTACCGAAGTAATGATCGTTGTGCAGTCGGAATACCTTGCGGTCAAAGGCTTACAGACCATTCTGCGGCTGGTAGAGAGCATCCGCGAAAACCTGAACCCAACCATTGAGGTAGCAGGCTTGCTCATTACGCAAATGAATAAGACAGTTTTCCGACAGCACATTGCCGAAACTGTCCGCGATATTTATCAGGGCAAAGTTTACCAGACAGCAATCCGCCAAAACATCAGCTTAGCCGAGGCAACCTCCGCAGGCAAAGATATTTTTCAATACAGTCCACGCTCGGCAGGTGCGGAAGACTACGCCGCCCTCGCCAAAGAAATCATCGGTAAATAAACCAGCAGCAAGTACACAAGGCACATGGCAAAAAAAGCATTCAAATTCGATAAATTAGTAGAGCAGGCGGAAAAGCAGAACCAGCAGTCGCTGGAATATATCCGCGAACATATTGTTATTGAAGAGCAGTTTAAGCACTTTATTCCGCCACTGGCAACCGACGAATTCCTCCAATTGGAAGACAATATCCGCAAGGAAGGCTGCCGCGATGCACTGATCGTATGGCAACGCGACGGCAAATACATCCTCATAGACGGACACAACCGCTATCAGATCTGCACGACCTATAACCTGCCGTTCCGCGTACAACTGATCAACTTTGCTGACGATGAAGCTGCCAAAGACTGGATGATCAACAATCAGCTTGGCAAGCGCAACGTTACCGAAGAAACCAAAGCCTACCTGCGTGGTCTGCAATACAAACAGGAAAAACGCAAAATAGGCGGCACAGGCAGCAATCAGTTCCAAAAAAGCGGCGAAGGCGAACGCACCGCCGAACGGTTGGCAGAGCAGCATCAGGTATCGGAAAAAACAATCCGCAGCGACGAAAAATTTGCCGAAGCCTTAGACAAACTCACCCAAGGCAATGAACAACTTAAGTGGGATTTGCTCAACAAGCGGGTTAAATTCAGCAAGCTCCAACTCATTAATCTGGCCAACAACGATGAGCTGCTCGCAGCAATGGGAGCATATCTCGCTAACGGCAGCAGTTTTTCGGAAGCCTACAGAAAAGCCAATGACAAGCCGGGCAGCACAGACAAAATAGCTGCCGCAAATATTTCTCCGCCCATAGAAGATACTCGCGCAGCAGCCGAGCAAGTCAAAGCCAATATTGTCAAACTATTAGGACAAGCCGTTAAAAAACGCAATAAAAGCGCACTGGAAGAAGCTAAAGCCTTAATAGATGCCTTAGAAAGCCTTTTGTAGTATATTTTTGCGGGTAACTAAACTTTATTACCCAATGCGACAATTTCTCTTGTTTCTTCTACTTGTTTTACCTTACTTAGCACAAGCACAATCGGGAGACTCTGTTAAAATTCTCAATACGATTGCAGACTCGCTGTATATTGAAGAAGTAGAAAATGTAAAAGGTTTACCTGCAAAAGTATTACATGCAGAACCACTCTATATTGATCTGATCCGCGACTTGGGCGCACGCAAAGGAGAGGCAGAATGGAACGTAGCCTACGGAATGACTGACGTAACCAGTTTTACTCGCTACGAAGGACTGATAGAATACGAGTTTGCACCTATTAACCGACTGGGACTCGAAATCGAAGTCCCTTTTTCTATTTACAAAAACAACCCGACAGATAACTCTATAGAAATACCTTCCGACCGGATAGAAGCTCTCAAGCTGGCTGCTCAGTGGTCGTTTTGGGTATCCGATCGGCACGATGCTACAGCGGCAATCGGCTACATACACGAATTTGAGTTAGCAGACCTCAACGCAATCAACAGGCGCAACTTCTACAAAGGCAATCTCTACAATCCCTTTTTCATCATCGCCAAAAGATGGACAAATAACCTCCACTCGCTGATCTACACAGGGCCGCGAATCCTTCAAGAGTTTGGTAAAAAGGCACAGACCAAGTACGATATCAATACCAACTTCCACTACATGATTTCCGGTACGCGCAACTTTGTCGGGATGGAAGTCAATAAAACCTTTACCAACCAAGGGCTAAAAGTAATTATGCGCCCGCAAATCAGGCTTGGCATTACCGACAACTTCCTTATTGGTTTGGTAACGGGCATCCCCATGCACAACGGACAAGAGCGCTTTAGCAGTTTTGTGCGCATCATCTACGAACCGCACCACCACAAATAGCGGCTTAGCGTTTTTCTACAACATCGCCAACAATTACATAGCCAAGTCGGGAGGCAAAATCTGCTTCGCTGACAGCCTCGCCCGTGGCCTCGCAGTAAGCCTGATAGGTTGCCTGAAAGTCGGCATAAGGCATTGTAAACTTGGGCTTGGCAGCAGCAAAAGGGATCTCAGCCTGTCGCTCGAGTACTTGTCCTGACAAACTGGTTGCCTTTGGGGCAAAGTCGGACGTTTGCTGCGCAGCCTGTCTGATAGGTGCCTGCACCAACAGGGCAAGCGACTTGCGCTGCGACTCGCTGCGGCGAAACTCGATTTCGGGCAGCCACCAGCCATTGACCAGAGCGGCGTAAATATAGTTTGCCATGCTTTGTATTGGACGGGATTTGGGCTGCTGTTTTTTGCCGCGATAGTGCTCCTGTGCTATTGTGATGCAGGTTTCTACATAAAAAACATCCCAGATATAGTCATCTTTTAAGGGGGCGGCAAGATTGACCCAATCGCGGATGCGGATTACATCGCGTTCCTGAACACCATAGCGTCGCAAATCATTTTCCCACTCGTAGTGCGAAACAGGTATAAGAATCCGCTCTTGCTGCGAATCGTTTTTAAAATGGAAGCGAATGCCCTGAATAGCTTTGCCGCCCTTGCCGCCGCGCAAAATTTCGTACTCAAACTCAACCCATGTGCCTTTAAATTCTTCGTGTACAACATCCAGTACTCGAGCCTTGAAATTATTGAACCGTCCTTCGTATTGGTTTTCGCAGCCAAGCGCTTTTTTGAGATCTTCTACGCTGAAATCAAGCAATCCGCCGCGCTGTTTCCATTGCTGCTCGCGGATGAGCCAATACATGAGGAAAGAGTACTCGCTCCGAAAAGTGCGCAATAGTTCTATATCACCTTTGGTAAAGCCTGTTTCCAACTTGACCAGAATCGCCTTCAGATACTCATTGAGGCGCACCTGAAAGTGTTTTTCTTTGTATTTAATTACGGGAAAAGGGTTAAATGTAACGGCATATTTCTCGTTAAAGTGCATTTGCATAAACTCTTTATCTAAGCGAAAAACGCGCTTTTGCAACACTTCAGCAATGCGTGTAAACTCCTGATGTGCCTTCTTCTGAATCACTTTTCTGTCTGTGCTTTGGGTAATAAATTCGTAGGGTATCTCATAGTCTAATCTGTCGGGTTCTGCCAGATGATTAAAATTGAGCACCTCCATATACAACCGTTGCTCGGCCAGTTTCAACTCTGTATTAACTCCTATAAGTATATTTGGATGAAATACAGTATAGTGGATCGGATGTTTCTTTTTGTCTTTCATGTAAATCTTATTGACAACTCAAGCGCATTTCTGTATTCGATTCTCCCAAAAACGCATCCGAACTTACTTGATAGCTGCTACAAATCAAAATTTTATGTAGCAGAAAAAGTAAAAAAATCAATGCACAAATTTGTAGCAGCTACCAGACTTGTCAAGGGGATAAGAAGCAGTCAAAGAGGGTATTATGCACAAATTTGTAGCACTTAAAATTTTGCTATCAAGAGTTCAGCAGGCACGTGTGCGGGCAACCGACAATGCACAAATTTGTAGCACTTAAGGACTTACAGCGTAAGTAAACTTGTAGCACCCGACACCATTCAACAGCTTTGCACAAATTTGTAGCAGTTAAAACTTTGACTACATTATTAACAAAATCACCAAAAATGATATGCACAAATTTGTAGCAGTTAAACCCTCAAAATACACTATTTTGTAGCAGTTAAAGGGCATCAAATGCACAAATTTGTAGCAGTTCGGGGTCATTTATGCACAAATTTGTAGCAGTTAAGCCGCTTAAAAAATTGAAAATGAAGCACTTAGGCGTGCTCTAAGAAAGTAAGGAAGATAGTTATTATAAGATAGCTGTGAATAGCTTTTTTTTATGAATATTTTTTTGATTGTTTATTACGAAAAACGCCTGCCCTACATGCTGTAGGGCAGGCGTTTTTCAATCAACTTAAACAAACTAACAAGTTGAAATTATTTTTCGAAGACTGTGTTCAAAGTCAGTTCAATATCGTCATAAATCATTTTATCGCCCAGATCATCGAAGAAAGAGCCTGAGCCGTACCTAATATCCCACTTAGAGCGGTCAATCTTGAAAGCTGCCGTAGCCATTAATTTGTTGCCTTCTGTCTTAGTTTCGGCGTCAAACTCTACGTGCTTAGTAATGCCTTTGATAGTCAGGTTACCGGCGATGCGGTAGGTCTGCTTGCCGTCTTTCACTGCGCCGGGATTGGCATTCTTAATTTTGAAAGTAGCAGTCGGGTGCTTGTCCACAGAGAAAAAATCATCGCTCTTCAAGTGTCCGATAAACTTACTGTTGGTTTCAGCGTCTTTGATGTCTTCGCAAACAATGGAAGTCATGTCAATAAAAAATTCACCACCGGTAATTTTGCCATTTGCCATTTCCAGAGAGCCGCCGGATATTTTTACTGTACCGTTGTGCTGACCTGTGATTTTCTTACCTACCCAACCGATAGAAGAAGCACGCGTATTGATTTTGTATGTTTCTTGAGGGGCGGTAAAAGCTACCAGTGCCAAAACTGCTAATGCAAAAGCTCCTGTCAAAAACGTGTTTTTCATGTTGAACATTTTTTAAGTGAAAACCATCGTTGTTTAAACATTAATTGTTCCAAAATGTTTGCTTGTGCCAAAAAGTCAACTGAGACAATAGAAAAAGCGCCTCATCTATAGAATGAATGATAAGGCGCTTTAATGTGATGTTACCGATGGCTGCATAAGTTAATCAATTAGATAAAACCAATCCCAGTCGGTATCGGAGGAGTCAATAAGACCCTCATTCAATAAATGTAACATAGGTGAAAAACGATTAAAAAGTGAACACTAAGTAAATAAACGTATGTGAAGATAATATATTGCATCAGAAAGTAACGAATGTGTGCAAAAGCACCTGTAACAACGTAAATCAGTATTGTAAGTTCTCGATTTGTAATATGTTATCAATAGCAACTTGCTGTAATAGCTCTCGAGCGGAATTGGCGGGTGGCTTGTTTGGGCAGAGAATGGCAGAAAATTGTCGGTATATGTCGGCAGGCTTTCCCCCAGCGAGCGCCATCTCTCTGATCGGTGGGCTGCTTACTGACTTAGATAGTTTTGTACCGTCTGCCGCTCGCAGCAGCGGGTGATGATGAAAGGCAATAGTGGCGAAGTGGTTTTTACCTAAACATTGGGCCAAGTAGCACTGCAAGGCAGTGGAGGCAAGCAGATCCTGACCGCGTACTACGAAGTTTACATCAAAATGACAATCGTCTATGACAGAGGCAATTTGATAGGCCGGCAGTTTGTCTTTGCGCCTGACAACCGGATGGCGCATCAGCCGATAGGGAATCAGGGGCAGAGAAGCCTGATGGGTCGCTGTCAGAAAGCTAATTGTTAACTCAGGCGGTGTGTATAGCCTCCAAACGGCTTCAGGGGTGCTGAAAGGCTGCCGATTGCTTAAGCAGGTGCCCGGATACATGCCATCGGTGGTGGCAGCTTGCCATCTTTTTCGCGAACAAGTGCAGGTAAACAAGTACGGCTGCAATGCGTCCAGCGCCTGTCTGTACAGGTCTATGCGGTGTTGCTGACTCCAGTTTGCGTAAAAATCAGCGACACTTTGCGGCCCCAGATCGTAGTCTAACTCCAACCAGTCGAGCGTGTAGAAAATATCTTCCAAATAGGCTGCCCGAAAGCGCTCATTGTCCAGATCGTCTATACGCAACAGGATGCTTCCGCCTTGCAAACGAGCCAGCAGCCATGTCAGGATAAAGGAAAAGACATTACCTATGTGCAAATAGCCGCTCGGTGTAGGTGCAAAACGCGTCAGTAGCATTGATGGGATGCAGCAAATAACTATTAAAAAACATTTTTGCTTGTAAATATATTGTTCTACAGCTATATTTCTTTTTCTAATCTGTCTTGTTTTGCATCGAGCCTTGCTGAGATTACTGTACGACATGTGGGAGAACCTCTCTAATATTGGGCGCTATCACCCGCGACCGGTATGGCACAGCGAGGCGGAGTAGCAGTTACGCGCTTTGTGCGCATGGGCAAGCAACTCACATTAGTGCGCATAGACGACCGCAGTGCGCAAAAGCAGGCCGAACAAGTGATTGCCAAAGCGCTTCAATCGGCGCAGGAGGCAGCAGAGGCTAAGTCTCAGTTTCTATCAAAGGTCAGCCACGAAATCCGCACCCCCCTCAACGCAATGGTTGGGCTGAGCCGCCTGATGATCGAAGAACCTGCTACAATCAGTTCACAAAACATAGAAGTGATTTATCATGCTTCGGTGAGTTTGCTGGAAATGGTCAATGAGATCCTGAACTTCTCTAAACTAGAGACGGGTGTCGAAATACTCAACGAGCATCCGACCGATTGGCGGGAGGTGCTCAATAAAATACTGACCCGCATTCGCTGGCAGGCAGAGCGCAAAGGGCTGCAACTGTACTACGAAGCAGATCCGGCGATTCCTGCGCAACTCGTACTGGATAGTTTGCGTTTTGAGCAAGTGATTAATAATCTGCTGTCTAATGCGCTTAAGTTTACTGAAAAAGTTTATGTGAGTATTCAGATAACAGGAACTCCCTTAGCGGGAAAACGTTATAGGCTATATTTCCGCGCAGCAGATACGGGCATTGGTATTCCTGATGAGAAAAAAAGTATTATTTTTGAGAGTTTCAGACAAGCCAGTCAGGAAATTGCTTATAAATTTGGTGGTACGGGCTTAGGGCTTGCCATTACTAAGCAGTTAGTAGAGATGATGAACGGCAGCATCTCTGTAG